>JBKPPO010000130.1:0-30115 GCA_046733635.1 Pseudomonadota bacterium
CAGCAATTCAGCAGTGGTCCGCGGCAACATCCGCGCGCCGAGTGTGAGCATCACCGAGGGAGCTAATTTCAATGGCGGAGTCACGATGGAGTCGAATGCTGGGTCGATCGGAGCCCCCACCGCCGGCGCGCCCCGCTGAGCTGGAGAAGCCCATGAGCAAGACCCCCGAAAACAAGATGGCCCCGCCCGCTCCGGCGCCGGCGCCCGCCAACACCGGCACGTGCGTGCTCGGCCCGACCCTGCACTTCAAGGGCGAGCTGTACGGTGAAGAAGACCTGGAATTCCAGGGCCAGCTCGAAGGCTCGATCGAACACACGCGTTCGTTGAGCATCGGCAAGGACGGCGGCGTCACGGGCAACATCAAGGCGAAGTTCGTGATCGTCGAAGGCCGCGTCGACGGCGACATCTACGCCACCGAGTCCGTGTCCATTCGCCAGTCGGCGAAGGTCAAGGGCAACATCTACGCCCCGCGCGTGGGCATTGCCGACGGCGCCCAGTTCTCGGGCAGCGTCGACATGAGCCACAAGCACGCCGCGGCCAGCAACAAGCCGCTCAGCGAGCCGGCGGCCGAGCGTCTCCTGACGAAGGCGGCGGTGGGCTGACCACTGCGCTTTCGGTCGCAGGCCGAAGCGAACTGACGATATCCGCGGACAGGTCGCGCAGGGATTCCTGCGCCCTGTCCGCGTTTTTATTGGCGAGCAGGACCACGGCGAGTTTCGCGTCCGGATACAGCTCGATGACGCTCGCGAAGCCGAAGGTGCCGCCCGTCTGCCGCAACCATCTACCCTGCGGCCCCTGCCCGACTATCCACTGATACGCCATGGACTGACGGCCATCCGGCTGCGTCCACGCGGGCTGATGCGCGAGCTTCACCGACGCGTCGCGCTCCAGCAGTTGCCACGTCGCGAAGTTCAGCAGATCGGACGCGCCGTACCGCAACGTGAGCGTGGGCAGCAAGGTCCGGGCGATGAATGGCGGCAGCGGATCGTTCGCGGCGGTGTGGCCACGCGCGATCAGCGAGGCCGGCGGCGTGACTCCGCTGCGCATGCGCAGTGGCTTCTCGATCTCGCGCGCGAGGATCTGCTCGTAAGGCTGGCCGTGGATGTTCTCGAGCGCCACGCCCATGAGCATGCCCCCGACGTTCGAAAAGGCGGGCGGACTGCCGGGCGGAAAGCGCGGCATCACGACTCGAAGCTGCGAGAGGAACTCCGAACGTGTGTAGGCGCCGAGCGTGCGCATCTGCGTGACCGCCAGCGGCTCACCCGTGACGTATCGCACCTGCGAGAGGTCGGGAATGTTGTCGACGAGCTGCGAGGTGCTGTTGGCCAGGTGGCTCAGCCGCACCGGCACGCCGCCGTTCGCGAGATTCGCCCAGTCATGTCCCGCGGAATCACCGAGATGTCTGGCGACCTCGTCTTCGGGCTGCGCGCGGCCTTCGACGATCGCGCGTGCAAGCAACTGCGCCGTGAACGTCTTCGAGATCGAGCCGATCTCGTACACCGTGTCCTGGGTGACGGGACGGCCGCCTTCGAGCTGCGTGAGTCCGAAGTTGTAGTAGCGACGCTGCCCGTTGTCGTAGATGGCGACGCTGAGGCCGATGCCCCGCTGTTCTTCGAGCCACGCGCGGCCCGCGGCGCGAATCTCGGCATCGGCAGGCGATGGTGTTGGCGGCGCCGGCGCGGCGTCAGCGCCCGAGGCGGTCAGGAGCAGGACCCACAGGAATCGCGTCATGCGGCCCATCTTCGCAGGAAATGGGGTCACTCCCCAATTCCGGGAAATGGGGTCAGGCCTCGATCGCGCGCCACTCGCTGAGGTTTGACCCCTTTTGCCAGCAAATGGGGAGTGACCCCATTTCCGGTTACTGGTTCAGGACGTGATCGGCGGCCAGCACCAGCAATAGATAGTCGGTGGTTCCCCGGCCCAGCACGTATTCCGTCTGCTGCCAGAAGAACGGCCAGTGCTTGAGCTCGGGGAAGTCCGGACGGATGAGCGCGGTGCCGGAAGCCGAACCACCGGGGATGTGCGACCAGTCCGCGCGATTGAAGCCATACGCGGCGGTCAGCGACTTCGCGCCGACACCCGACACGAACGACGCCGTGTTGGATCCCGGATGCACGCCGAGGATGAAGCTCAACGCCTGCAGCGCGTAGGTGCGCGGGAACAGGTCGGGGAACGACAGGTGCAACATCCACTGGTCCCAGCCGAAGCGCTGGATGTTCCACCCCGCGCCCCAGATATCGGGCTTGTAAGGCACGGCATACGGCGTCTCTTTCGCCTGCTCGTCCACCTTCTTGCGATACGCGGCCACGGCATCGCGGATCGTCTTGCTGTACGCCTTGTCCTTCACGAGCGGCAGCGTGCGCCCCACCATCCAGCCAACGCGATCGATCGCGCCCGCGATCGCATCCTTCTGCGAGATCAGGAGCTGGCGGTACTTCCGGTCACCCGTGGTGATGAACAGCTCCGTGGCCGCACCCACGCGCGATACTTCGTCCTCGGGCTTCGCCGCGTCGTAGATCGCGATGGCGGCCTTCAGCGAGCGCGCGGCGAGATCGTCGTTGTAACCCTTGAGCGCGCGCGCGGCCGCAGCCAGCGCGGCGGCGGTCTGCAGCTCGCGACGCGGGTTGTTCTCGGTGAACACCCAGCGGTCGTCGGGCGAGCCGGGCAACCCCACGGCGGGCGCCGACGCCTCCGGCGTCTTCTTCGGATCGAAGACCACGTTGTCGGTCATGAGCGCGCCGTCGCCGAGGAACACGTACTGGCGCAGCGTCGGCTCGATGATGCCGCGGTACAGACGGCCCAATCCCTCGTACGCGGGCACCACCGACAACACGCCGTGCTCGATCTGCTGGAGCACGTCCGGCTTGCCGTCGGGCTGACGGATCTCGGTGACGAGGTTCTGCTGATCGATGGACGTGTTGTCGTAGTCCACCTCGAACAGCTCCCACGCGAGCACCAGGCCATGGATGGTGTCGGCCTGCGATTCGACACGCAGGTCCCAGTCGCCCGCGTCATGCCAGCCACCGCGATTCTGGTGCGGCACGGGTTCGCCGGGCTGGTACTTCGTGAGCGTCTCAGGCCCCTGTAGATAGCCATCGAAATGGTTGTGATTCACGGGCGCCATGCGCGCGTCATCGAGATGGCAGGCGCCGTGCCAGAGGCGATATTTCTCCAGCACCTTCATGTGGCACATCTGCGCGGGTAGAAAATATTCGAGCGTGGGCTGCCAGACTTCGCGCGTGAACACGTTGGCGTGGATGCGGAACGGATGCGACTTGAGATCGCCGTACTTCACGACGTAGAGGCCTGGCTCCTCGACCTCCGAGAAATCCAGCCGCGCATACTGGTAGCGAAGGAACCGGCCCCACTCCTCCGGCTTGCGGTCGATCACGGTGATCGTCTGGCCCGCAAGGCCGATCCGCTGCAGCACGATGTTGGGCCGCTTCTGATCGCGCGGATCCAGCTCGACGATCGCCTGCTTCGGCTGCGCGGGGTGATAACCCACCTGCGATACCTGCAGCACGGGTGAACGCATCCAGCCTTGTTTGGCGCGCGGCGTCACGCGCCATTCGATGGCGTTGGTGCTCGCGCCATCGGGCACGAGCGAGCGCAAGATGAACCAGCCATTGTTGTGGTTGCCGCGGCCGTCGAGCAGTTCGAGCTCGCCGCCGCGTACCGATTCGATGACGAGATGGTAGAGCTCGGTCTCCGGCGCCACGTCGATGCGTTTGCCGCGCGCCAGCGTGTAGAGCTCGCCCGGTCCGGTGGGCTGCTGCTGGAACACGCCGTCCGTCTTGCCGAGTTGCCAGGACTTGCCGAACAGCAATCCCGGGAAGAGCTCGAGATTGAAGCCGACCTTGCCGACCCAGTCCTTGGGAATGGGCTGCGAGAAATCCACGCTCACGATGATGGACTCGCCATCGGGTCGCGCGCGCACGACGTAGTCGAGCTTCAGATCCGGATAGATGAGCGGATTGAAGCCCTTGCGATCGAGCTCGGGATTCGGATACGACAGCGGCACGCGAATCTCCTGCGTGGCCGCGTTGACTTCGCGCTTGCCGGGCTTGGGAATCGGCGACCACTGGCCGGGCGAGGGCTCGAGACGTATGTCGCCGTTCGAGGCGATGCGCTCGTCGTGCATGAGGATGCTGAGTCCGCCCTGATGCCCTTCGGGGTAGTAGTCCTGGCCATACATCACGTTGATGCCGGGACGCTCGAAATACTCCTGCGAGTTGAGCTTGAAGTCCTCGGCATGCACCGCGCCCGCGAGCAGCATCAGCAGGCAGCAGATCGTCGTGACAACTCCGCGCATCGTCTTCCCCTTCGTTACCCCTTCGCGGGGCCGGCATCGTAGGGAATGACTCGCGAGTCATTCAACTCCGCTAGCGGACAGTCAGGCGGCGGCGCGCTCGCGACGTTCGCCCTGCACGACGTCGTGCACGAACCGCAGCTTCGCGAGCACCGGCGCGGTGAGCACGAACGGATACGCATCCTTCATGCCCATGCTGCGATTGAGGCTGTTGAGCGCGAGCGTCACACCGTTCCAGCCCGTGGTCAGCGATTCGAAGTCGAAGAACGCGAGCCGGTCCGTGACGATGCGCTCGGGCTTCTCCGCCGTGGGCAGCTTCACGGTGAGGCCGTGGCTCTTCGCGGTTTCGAGCGTATCGACCATGTGCAGATAGTGCGCCCAGGTCTCGGCCCAATCCTCCCAGGGATGCATGGATGCGTAGGCGCTGATGTACGACTCGTTCCACTGCAGCGGAGGACCGAACTCGTAGTGGTGTTCGAGTGCTTCTTCATAACTCGCGCGCTCGTCTCCGAAGGTCTCGCGAAAAGCCTCGATGCGCGGCGAGCCGGCGATGAGCTGGTCCCAGTAGAAGTGACCGATCTCGTGGCGCAGGTGGCCGAGCACGGTGCGGTAGCCCTCGCCCATCTTCTCGCGCATGTTCTCGCGGAACGCGAAATCGGCTTCGTCCACGTTGAGGGTGATGACGCCATTGTCGTGGCCCGTCATCACGGGCGCCTCCTCGGTGCCCTTGAGGAATCGGAATGCGAGGCCGCCGTCAGGCTGCTCGACGCGAGAGTTCACGGGCAGGCGCAGCGAGTACAAGGTGTACAGCAGCCGCCGCTTCGCGGCCTCGATGCGGCGCCATGCGGCGTCGTTCGCGGGCACGGTGAGGTCGGGGATCACTTCCGACAGCGCGCAGGAACGGCAGTACTCGGCGCCGCTGTCGGCTTCGACCAGCCAGTTGCAGGCGCGATGCTCGCACGCGTTGCGGCACTGGCGATAGCGGCCCGTGAGGTTGTTAGGCAGCGAGATCTCGAACACGCCTTCGGCGCCATCGGCAGGCGGGCGCAGCGTGGCGAGCCGCGCGGAGTCGGGACAATACCCCAGCGACTCGCCGCAGTTCACGCAGAGGTCGTTCTCGAAGTACAGCGTCTGCTGGCAGTGATCGCAGGAGAAGAGTTTCATGGCCGCGACCATGCGCGGCGGCGGCGGGTCGGTCGAGTGGTGAACATCGATGCGGCTCGCCGGGGGCGTCCTACAGAAATGGGGTCAGACCCCATTTGCTAGAAAATGGGGTCTGACCCCATTTCTGGCCTCAAGCGGCGGCGGTCTCGGACGGATCGTCTTCCGGCTGTTGCCCCATCAAGGCGCGTCCGCGGCCCGCCTGCTTGGCCGCGTACATGGCCACATCCGCGCGGCGCAGCAGCTCGGCGGCCGGTTCGCGCACCTGGCCGGTCAGCGCGATGCCGACGCTGGCGCCGACATGCGCGAAATCGCCGTTGCCCAGATCGATGGGTCGCCCGACGCCCGAGATGATGGCTGCCGCGATCTGCTCCGCCTTCTGCGTTCCTTCGACACCCGGCAGCAGTACGACGAACTCATCGCCTCCGAGACGCCCGACGACGTCGCTCCGGCGCACGGCGGCGCCGAGCACGTTGGCGACTTCACGCAGCACGAGATCGCCGGCCGCGTGGCCATGCGTATCGTTCACGGCCTTGAAACGATCGAGGTCCACGAGCAGCACCGCAAGCTGGCGCGACTCCGGCCGCGAGGAATTCAGCAGACTCGCGAGCGCGCCGTCGAGTCCACGACGGTTCAGCAGCCCCGTCACCGGGTCGCGCGAAGCCAGTTCGTGCGCGGCGCATTCGGCTCGCTTGCGCTCGGTGATGTCGTTGAGCAGGCCTTGCATGAGCAACGGGCCGAGCGGGTTCACCGAGAGCTCCACCCAGAATTTTCCGCGGCCCTTCGCTTCGAGCTCGAGATCCGCATCGCGTGGCTCACCCGAAGCGCGGCTGTCCGAGATGATGCCGGCGACGAGCGCCTCGTGCGGCGCGAGCAACGCCGGCAGCGACACACCCGGCGCCTCCGCGTCCTGACCGAGTATGCGCACGAACGCCGGATTGCTCGACTGCACCGCGCCGTTTTCGTCGAGCACGAGAATGCCCGTATCGGCCTTCTCGAACACGAGCCGCATGCGACGTTCGCTGAGCTCCTGCGCCTTGCGCAGGTCGCGCTCCGTATCGAGGACGTCGGAAAGCCGCGAGATCAGCGCGTTGACGTTGACCACGAGCTGCCCGATCTCGTCCGTGCGGCGGCCCCCAGGCACGGTGAGACGCATGCCGGAGCGGATCTCCAGCCGGTGCAGCTCGTCGGAGATGCCCTTGATCGGCCTCGTGACGAGTAGATAGACGAGGAAAGCCACGGCCGCGGCCACGATCGACACCTGCAGGCCGAGCATCCAGATCGTGTAGCGCGAATACGCGGCCGCCTGCGCCTCGATCTCGGCATGCGAGATGTACAGCGTGATGTCGCCCACGGGTTTGCCGGCGCTGAACGGCGAATACACCGGCTTCGTGTACGACTCGACGCGTCCCCGGCGCGCATGTGTGTTCGACGCCTCGGCGCCTGCGCCATACAGCAGCCGGCCTTCCGAAGTGATGCGCACACCCGCCACCGCGCGGTTCTTCATGAGTCCGGTGGAGATCTCCTTGGCCAGCGTGGCGTCGTTGAGGAACACGGCCACGCTCACGGTGCTCTCGACCGTCGCCGCGAGCTCGTGCACCCGCTCGACGAGCCGCACCTGCTCCTGGCTGCGCACATGCCAAGAGGCGAGGAACGAGAACAGCAGCCCCATCACGACCGCGAGCACGAGGATCGAAATGCTGGTGCGCGCGACGACGCTGCGCGGGATCAACCGCCGCAGCACCCGGCCCATGTCAGGGCTTGAGCTCAAAGACCACCTTCACGTTGGACGTGACCGCGGCGCGGTCCACATAGGCAATCGCGTTCGGGCTGCTCGCCACGAGTTCGAGCGCCGTTTTGGCGTCCGGCACCTGGAACGGCGGCGAGGTCTGTCCTGAAAAGACGAGACGTGCCCAGTACGAGCTCATCTCCGTGGGCGTCTTCTTCACCAGCAATTGGTAGAAGCGGGCCCGCTCGCTGGTCGACTCGGCGACGTCGATGGGCAGCGCCACGCGGCCACCCGGCAGCTTGCGATAGCGGCCGAGGAAGATGTCGATGATCTCGTCCCGACTCAGCTTCTCGACCCCGCTCTGCGGATTGACGATGACGACGATGCTGGCGGCATCGGCCGCCAGCACCGCAGCGCAGGGGATGGCGAGGAGCAGCAGGATGAGGGCGATACGTTTCATGGCGCCCTCAGAACACGAAGTCCACGGAGGCGGCGAGCACCGTCATGTCATACGGTTCACCGGCGTTGGGCCGCAGGTCGAAGTACAGCGCGGTGTCGCGGACGTGGGTGTGATCGAGCTGCAGCTTGAACGCGACGTGTGACGAGAGGTCGTAGCGCACGCCGGCCGTGGAGGTGTACTGCGTGGAGCGCGTCGCCTGCTGGATCTGCACGACGGCCGCGTTCAACGGCGCGAGCTGCGGGATCGGCGGCAGGCCCGCGTCATGGATGGGCGAGTCATCTTCCGACCGGACGTGCGAGACGAACGGCGTCCAGTTGCGGATGCGATAGCCGAACAGGCCGTAGATCTTGTTGAAATCGGGGCCGGAGATGGAATCGGAGCGGACCACGCCGTACATGACCTGCGCGAGCATGGGGCCATCGTCGTAGGCCAGGCCGAGCTGGAGGCCGTCGGAGCGATAGCTGTCGTGGTCGAGGTCATCCGCCACCGCCGCGGCGCTCGGGAAACCCGTGGCGCGCAAACCGGCGATCAGAGGCGCGATGTCGTCGCCTGCGTCATAAGAAAAATTGACCGCGGCGGCGCGCCAGGTCCAGCCGCGATAGATGTAGTCGAGGGTGCCGCCGTACACGGTCTGCTCGGACTTGGAGTGGAAATCATGGAACGCGATTTCGCCGTCGCTGTTGCCGCCGAACACGCGCGCGCGGACCAGGCCGGGACCCAGCCGGCGTGTGTACATGAGATCGCCGCCATCGATGTCGTCGTTGGTGATCTGGCCGTAGAACTCGCCCGAAGGGCGCACGGGCAGATAGGAATATCCCACCTGGCGCGATTCCGCGAGTAGATAGATGTCGTAGCCGATGCGGCCGAGACGGGCGACGAACGTCTCGTCGGGCCGGTACCGCAGGAAACCCTGCGACACGCGCGGCGCCCAGTCGCCGTCCGAGCGCTGCCGCACGACGCCCTGCGCCACGATGGCGAAGTCGCTGCCGAGCTTGACGTCGAACTGCGCGCCCGCGATGGATTCCACCTCGGAGGTCAGCTCGTCGGCGTTCGCGCCCCGAGCCTGGCCGACGTTGCGGCGGTAGACGATGCCTTCGGCATCATGCGTGGTGAGCCCGAACGTGCCGAAACCACGGAACTGGAACCGGTTTTCTTCCAGATCCTTCGCCGACACGGACGCCGTGCCGATGAGGCACGAGGCCAGCGCGGCAATCCATCTCGAAGAGTTCCCCGGGCGGAAGCCGGATCGCAGACGCGCCGGCCTCTCGATAGTCTTTCGCTTCATGCGTGTGTAACGGCATCGAAGCTTTCGACCTGAGTGACCGCTATCACAACGCCGCGAAAGTTCGCGGCGCGCGACGGGCGATTGGCGGAAGTACTAGGGAAGCGCGTGGTGTTACGCGCGTCCCCCTAAGGCGCGCCGGTACGGGAACACGAGAAACTCCTGTGCGGAGACGCGCTTTGCAGAGCGCGGGAGTTCCCCGGGTCCCCGGACCGGCGTCGCAGAAAGCTTCAGGATGCTCAGGCCTTCTCGATCGCCGCGAGTTCGCCAGACTTGCGCGCCTCGCGGCCGTACACCACTTCGAATATCGGCGATGCCATCAGCGTGGTGACGATGGCCATGAGCACCAGCATCGAGAACAGGGCCGGGCCGATGACGCCCGCCTGCAGGCCGATGTTGATGATGATGAGCTCCATGAGGCCGCGCGCGTTCATGAGCGCGCCCACGCCGAGCGCCGTGCGGTTGTCCTGGCCCGAGAGTCGCGCCGCGGCCCAACAGGCGACGAACTTGCCGACGATGGACGCTGCCAGCACGGCGAGCGCGATCATCAATAGATAGGGATCGGCGACCAGCGTGAGCTGCGTGTTGAGACCCGAGTACGTGAAGAACATCGGCAGCAGCACGATCACCGTGATGGGCTCGAGCTTCTCCTTCAGCTGGTTGGCGAGCGTGCCGCGCGGCATCACGCAGCCGAGCAGGAAGCCGCCGAAAACGGCATGCAGTCCGATGATGTCGGCGGTGTACGCGGCCAGCATGAACGCGATCATCACCAGCGCGAACACCGTGCTGTTGAGCGGCCGGTTGGCCGCGGCGTCGCGATCGGCCCGGCGCGCGAGCGGCGCAAGGATGTGCGGCATTGCGAAGATCATGAATCCAGCGAAGACGATGCCTCCGAGGATGGCGGTGTAGGCGATGCCGGCGCCGGCGCCGAAGCTTGCGAGCACGACGGCAAGCACACACCAGGCGGCGGCGTCATCGATCGCGCCGGCCGAGAGCGACAGCGTGCCGAGCGAGGTGTTGCTCAGGCCACGCTCGTGGATGATGCGCGCGAGCATGGGGAACGCGGTGATCGCGATGGCCGCGCCCATGAACAGCGTGGCGTCGAAGCGCGTGGCTTTCTCGGTGAACAGGCCCGGCACGGTCATGAGCCAGGGCGTGACGAGGATGGCCATGATGAAGGGCACGGCCATGCCGGCGATCGACACCGACGCGGCCTTGTGTACGTTGGCCTTGAAGTGATCGGTGCGGAAGCCGAGGCCGACGAGGAACATGTAGAGGCCCACGCCGAATTGCGCGCCGACGTACAGCACGCCTTTGTTCTCGGGCGTGAACACGTGCTGCTGGATGTCGGGCAGGACCAGGCCGAACAGCGAGGGGCCCAGCAGCACGCCGGCGATCATTTCGCAGACGACCTGCGGCTGTTTCAGGTACTTCTGGCCGAGCCAGCCGATGACGCGGCAGGTGGCCAGGATGATGGCCATCTGCAGGAAGAACGTGATCGACAGCTTGGCGACGCCCATGAATCCCCCGGATCCCTTTTTTGTTGTGGGCGTTTTATACGGGGCGTTTTGCGCGCCGGGCAGCGGGGGCGCGATTGAATCTGGCTATATATGGGGTCGCTCCCCTTTCACTGCCCCCAGGCTGCTTCGCTCGCGCCGCAGTATTGCTTCACGAACTCCGCGTGCGGGGGCAGCGCGTTGACCACTTCCGCCACCCGGGCGCGGTACTGATTCATGAACGCCTTGAGCTCCTGATCGGACTGCTTGGCGTAGAAGTTGTACGTGTTCGGCTGGATGTGCTGGCCCATCGTCACGGACAACCACGAATCGACGGTGAACAACTCGTTGTCCTTGCTGTACACGTGCCCGCCCTGCCGCCACAGCTCCACGCGCGCGCGCAGCGACTCCGGGATCTCCATCTCGCGGCACATCTTCCAGAACGGCGCGTCTTCGCGCTGGTTGTAGTGGTAGTGCATGACGACGAAATCGCGGATGCGCTCGAGCTCGTAACGCGTCATGTCGTTGTACTGATCGCGCAGATAGTCGTTGACGCCGCCGAAGGGGAACAGATTGATGAGCCGCATCGCCGCGGTCGTGATCGTGTGGATGCTCGTGGACTCGAGCGGCTCGATGAAGCCGGCCGAGAGTCCGAACGCCACCACGTTCTTGTTCCACGCCTGCTTGCGGCGGCCGGCCTTGATCTTGATGAGCCAGGGATCCTTGACGGGCGTGCCGCCCGAATCCTTGACGAGCAGCGCGCGCGCCTCGTCCGCCGACATGAACTGGCTGCAGAACACCACGCCGTTGCCCACGCGATGTTGCACGGGGATGTTCCAGCGCCAGCCGGCCGTGTGCGCGTAACACGCGGTGTACGGCGCAGCGGGCGTCTCGACGCGCGTCTGGAACGCGACGGCGCTGTCGCAGGGCAGCCAGTGCTGCCAGTCTTCGTAACCCGTCGCGAGCGCGCCTTCGATGAGCAGGCCGCGGAAACCGGTGCAATCGATGAAGAGGTCGCCGTCGAGGATCTGGCCGCTCTCGAGTTCGAGCGCTTCGACGAAGCCGTCGCCATCGCGCGTCCGCACGGTCTTGATCTTGCCTTCGACGCGTTTGACGCCGCGCTTCTCGGCGAACTTGCGCAGATAGCGGGCGTAGAGCGCGGCGTCGAAGTGATAGGCGTAATTGACGCGCGGGTTCTCGCGCAGCGCGAACTTGCCTTTCACCGCGGCTAACCACTCGTAGCAGTACTCGCCGAGCGGGACCTTGAGACCCTTCTCCCGCGCATGCAGCCAGAAGTGATAGAAGTGGATCATCTGCGCGGGCTGGCCGTAGCGGCCGAAGGGATGCAGATACCAGTCGCCGAGCCGGCCCCAGTTCTCGAACCAGATGGCCACCTTGAATGTCGCCGCGCACTCGCGCATGAATTCGCGCTCGTCGATACCCAGGGCGTGGTGGAACGCGACGATCGGCGGGACGGTGGATTCGCCGACGCCGATGGTGCCGATCTCGGCCGATTCCACCAGCGTGATGTCCAGCAATCCTTCGAAGTACCTGGACAGCGACATCGCCGCCACCCAACCCGCCGTGCCGCCGCCGGCGATCACGACCTTCCTCACCGCCTTGCCCGGAACGGGCGCGGATTCCGCGTTCGACATGGAGACCCCCTTCTTCGCCGCGGATTATGGGGTCACTCCCCATTTGCTAGCAAAAGGGGTCAGGCCTGCGTGGGCTCGCCACCGTGCAGGGACGCGCCCAGTAGGCAGTCTCCATCAATACCGGGGCCCGCCGTCTCCGTCCCGGTTGAGATTGCTGATCAGCAGCGTGGCGTTCCCGTTGTTCTGTGCATCGTAGGCATGGCGCGCGATCACGCTGTTGCCCGCGATGTCCTGACCACCCGGCCCTCTCCAGCGATCGTTGTCGCCATCGAGCAGCGAACCGCCGGCGTTCATCATGCTCACGCCACTGACGCAAACCGACATGAGAGCGTTACCTAAGTTTCTTCGCGGCGTCGTTTCGAACTTCCCCGACTACCTGTCTGGCCGCGTCGACGATCAACGCAGGCTCGGTGAGATGGATGAAGTGCCCGCTCTGCATCGCCACGACGTGCCGGCCCCGCGTCGACAGCCCTGCCAGTTCGCGCTGCAGCCCGGTCCAGACAGCGAGACGCTCCTGCATGAACGGGATATCGGGCTTGCCCTCCGACAATACGATCAACGGGATGTCGCCGAGACTGGCAGGTGCGCGGCCGACGAGCAGGTCGGCGCGGAATCCCTCTCCCTCCGCGATGAGCGTGCGGGGAAGATGAGATTGCAGGTTGAGCGCGATCAGGCGATCGCGGATGTCGCGTGCGTGCGGGGAATTTTCGAATCGACGCTGCACCTGGCCCGTGAGCCGAAACCATCCGAGCGGAGCGAGATATTGATCCCAATACAGCGGGTGGACCGAGGGCATCTCGGGCTCGCCCAGACGCTGGATCTGTTGCTCGTGCGTCGAGTCGACCAGCACCATTCCGGCGACTTTGGCTGGAAACTGGCGCTGGAATTGCCGGGCGTAGACGCCGCCCGCGGACCACGCGACGAACACGAGTGGGTCCGTGACACCTGCGCGACGGAGCAACTCCCCGAGCCTGCGCGCCACTTCGACGGCACGAGTCGGCCCATCGAGCGGCTCGCTGTAGCCCATGCCGGCGCGGTCATAAGCACAAGTCGTCGTGATGGCAGAAAGCTGCTCGATCACCGGCGCCCAGCTCAGCGGCTGCGCGCCAAGACCCTGCTCGACGATGATCGTGGGACTGCCCGTGCCTCGACAGTCGATGTGCATTTGACGGCCATCGATGTCGACGAGTTTGCCGGGGGGCGGAAATCTTTTCGCGTCGCGCGCCTCGCTGATGGCTTGATAGGCGGCGGCAGTGAGCAGCGTGAGCGCGACGAGCGCGGTCATCGCAAACATGCCCTTCAGCAGGCGGCGCGGCCACGGCCTCACCTGGATCGAGCCGCGTCCCCGTTTTCTAGAAAACGAGGAATGTCCCCAATCTGTCACCCCGTTTGCAGGAACTGCTCGTGCGTCGGCAGATGCTCCACCATGCCGGCGATCGCGGCCTTGGCGTTGCGCAGCGTCTGCTCGATGGTCTCGTAGTCGAGGTTCTCGACGCGCGGGTTGTGACTGTTCGGCCGGATGCCCATGCCTTCGAACACGGATTGCCAGCTCGACGCGCGGAACAATTCATCCACGCCTTCGCGCATCGCGCCGTGCGCCTTGAAGAGCTCGATGCGTTCGCGCAGGGAGTCCGGCTGCGGAATCTGCTTGCACCAGCGCCAGAACGGTGTGTCGTCACGCGCCGTCGCCGCGTAGTGCAGCACGATGAAATCCCGCACTTCCTCGAAGTCCGCGACCATGCGCCGGTTGTACTCGCGCACCAGCGCCTGCTCGCAATCCTTGTCGGGGAAGTAGCGCAGGAAGAAGTCCATGCCGCGCGCGATGAGATGGATGCTCGTGGCCTCGAGCGGCTCGATGAAACCGGAGGCCAGGCCCAGCGAGAGCACGTTGTGCTTCCAGAACTCGCGTCGGTGCCCGGTGGTGTACGGGATCACGCGCGGCTCCTCGATGCAGGGCGCATCGATCACTCGCAGCAGTTGCGCGCGCGCGGCGGCGTCGGTCGCGAAACGGCTCGAGTACACGTAGCCATTGCCCACGCGATGCTGCAAGGGAATGCGCCAGCTCCAGCCCGCGGGTTGCGCGCTGGCCCGCGTGTACGGCGCCAGCGCACCCTTGTTCTCCGTCTTGCAGACCACGGCGCGGTCGCAAGGTAGATAGTTGGACCAGTCGACGCTCTCGACTCCCAGCGTCTTGCCGATCAGCAGCGCCTTGAAGCCGGTGCAATCGATGAAGAAGTCGCCCCGGATCTCCCGGCCGTCGGCGAGCTTCACGCCCTCGATGAAACCATCGGCGCGGCGGGAGACATCCACCACCTTGCCTTCGGTGCGCTTGAGTCCGCGCTCCTCGGAGTACTGCCGCAGGAACTTGGCGACCAGCAGCGCGTCCACGTGCAGAGCGTAGTTGGCGCCACCGATCGGCGTGTTGCGCGCCTTGGCCGGATGGAAGAACCGGCCGTTCTCCGCCATGACGTTGCAGGGAGAGAAATCCTGCAGGTTCGACGTGTCGCCGTTCGAGCGCGCACGCAGCCAGCACTGGTAGAAGTCGTGGTTGCCGATCGGCTTGCCGATGACGCCGAACGGATGGAAATAGGAATCACCGCGCTGGTGCCAGCCGACGAACTTGATGCCGAGCTTGTACGTGCCGTCGACGGCGTGGATGAATTCGTTTTCGTCGATGCCGAGCCGCTGGATCAGGCCGACGAACGGCGGCACGGTGGACTCACCGACGCCGATGGTGCCGAGTTCCTCGGACTCGATGAGCTCGACCTCGCAGAGCTCACGCTTCAGGTGCTGGCACAACATCGACGCCGCGAGCCACCCGGAGGTGCCGCCGCCGACGATCACGAACTTCTGGATGTGCCGCATCACCAGTTCCGGTTTTCCACCATCACACCAGGGGCTTCCTGGGACTTGGCCGTATTGTAATTCCAGTACGCCGAGCTGCTCGCCTGAATGGCCTTGCGCAGCAGGTCGATGGCCTTATGTCGCGGGAAGCTGACCCGCCAGGCCAGCGCCAGAGTCCGTTTGGGCACAGGCGCCGCGAATGGCCGAGTGGTCAGCAGGTTCGGCGCGTACAGCGGCGCCTCCGCCGCGGTCTGCGGCAGGATGGTGACGCCGAGGCGGGAAGCGACCATATGGCGCAGCGTCTCGAGCGTCGCGCCCTGCGTGAACGTGCGGACGCCGACGCCGGTTTCCTTCTGCGGATCCAGATGCGGGAACGCCGCCAGGACCTGCTCCCGCAGTGAATCCCCCTCGCCTAACAACAGCAGATCCGAGGGCGAGACGTCGGTGGGCTTGATGACCGGCCGCGCGGCCAGGGGATGATCCGCGGGCAGCAGCAGGACGAAAGGTTCGTCGAACAACGTCTGCGTGACGACGTCGGCTTCGACGAACGGCGCCGTGATCAGGATGGCATCGAGATCGCCGCTGCGCAGCTTGCCCGCGAGATCGGACTGGCTGCCTTCCTCCACGTAGAGCGAGAGTTTGTTGGTGGTCTCCTGCAGCAGCGGGATGAACTGCGGCAGCAGGTAGGGCCCGATGGTGGGCAGCGTGCCCAGCGCGATGGGCCCCTCGAGCTGCTCCTTGCCCGCCTCCGCCACGTCCTTGATGGCCGCGGCCTGCTCGAGCACTTTCGCCGCCATGCCGACGATCTTCGACCCGAGCGGCGTGGGAATGATGCGCGTCTTGCCGCGCTCGAAGAGCACGCCCAGCTCTTCTTCGAGTTTCTTGACGGCGATGGAGAGCGTCGGCTGGCTCACGTGGCAGCGCTCGGCAGCGCGCCCGAAGTGCTGCTCCTGCGCGAGCGCGACGATGTAGCGAAGCTCGGTGAGGGTCATGGGCCGCGATCATGGCGCTAATGGCGACAGGCGTCTAATCGATGCATGCGCCCTCTGCGTTGAGCCGGTAGCGGCTACTGGCAGGACGATCAACTCATGGACAAGCGGCTGAAGATCGTCGCTCCGTTCATCAGGGCAACGGGCGTATCCCCTCGCTCCTGACCACCCAAGCGTCCTTGGGGAAGCCCGGGTTCGTCTGCCCTTCGCCTTCGCCGGCGACCATGAGCGCCACGGCCAGCAGCAGCGCGCCATTCGACGGGAAATAGGTCTCGGCCGCACGCCGGTACCCTGGCCCATCGACGCCGATGCCCGCGGCGTGAGGCGCGTCGTCGGCCACGATGTGTACGCGCGGCGTCATGCCGGCCACTCCGAACTGGAAGTTCTTCTGGCTGGTCAGCAGGAAATCCACCGCGCGTTCGGGTTGCCCGAGACGCGTGGCCGTCATCGCCAGCATGGGCCAGTCCCACCCCCAGGTCTGGCGCTGATCCCAATGCGAGAGGAACGCATCGAGCGTTTTCTTCATGACTTCTCTATCCACGCCGTCGCCCGGCAGCAAACCGAGCGCCGCGACGAACGAAGGATGATCGCGGTTGGGGCATTCATGCGCGGCCTTGCCATTGCAGGCCGGCGTACGCGCGCGCTCCCAGAGATCCGGCTGCGACTCCGCCGCCAGATAGAGCCCGTCCTTCTGCGGTAGTTTGGGCAGCCCGGCGAGCACGGTGTCCCAGCGCTTCTCGCGTTTGAGACCCAGGCGTTCGCGCCAGGCTTGCGCGGTCTCGAGGCCGAACCGGAAGTATTCGATCTCGAACGTGGGGTTGAAGGTGTCGGCCGCGACGAAGTTTTCCTGCGCCGGAATCAGCGGCGGACCGAGCACGTAGCGACGCGTCTCCTTGTCGAAGCGCGGCCAGCTCGCGAGCAGATCGGCGGTGGCGAACACGACATCGCGGTACTTCTCGAGAGTCGCCTTGCCGGGGCTCGCCCGGTAGAGCAGCTCGGCCATGTATATGGAGTGAGGCTGCTGCCACATCAGGAAAGGGTTGATCGTGCTCGGGCTCTCGCGCCCTTCCGGCCCCACCATCTTGGGCCACCAGGCGCCCGCGACGCCGTTGGCCTTCGCTCGCGCACGCGCGCCGGCCAGGTTGGCTTCATAAAACGACATGCTGCGCTCGAGTAGTTCGGGCCGGCCCCAGGCGGCGAAGTGCGCCGAGTGCCAGGCGTGCATTTCCAGATGCGACTTGCCGTTCCAGCTGTTGGAGAACAAACCCTCCTCCTGTGGCGGCATGTAGCCCGCGCCATTGAGCGCGCTCAGGTATTGCGAGAGCACGATGCGGCGCTCGAGCTCCTTCGCGCGTGGATCGCGGCTGCCGGTGAAATCGACGACGCCGCCGTTTTTCCAGTAACCCTGCCACCACGCGCTCACGGCCTCGCGAGCCGTCCTGGCGTCGGGCAAATCGCCTGCCCTCTGCGGAGAGATCTCCACCATCAACGTGAGGCTTGACGCGCCCGGCGCGGTCAGCCGGTACTGATGAGTGCCCGGCTTGCCGAAGTTGAGGTCCTGGTCGGCGACGACATTCACCCAATAACGCGTGTCGTCTATCTGCCGGCCGAGCAGCAGCGAGCGAGGACCGGGCGCCACCTCCCGCGTGAAATGCGAATCCGGAATCGTCCAGTTCGCCGGATCCGGATTGAGCTTCGGGCCCACACCCGGGAAACGCAGATCCACGCCCACCCGCCCATTGGCCAACAAGGCGGACTCGATGCGCACGATCAGGATGTCGCGCGCAGGATGCACGGAAGTCTGTACGCGCACCGGCTCGCCTTCGAGCACGAACCGGCTGTTGAGCACGCCGTTCCACAGATCCAGCGACTGCCGCGTGTCCTTCAGATCGGCGAACGCAGCCACGCTTCCATCCGCGCGCAACAGATGCAGCCCCAGCCGCGCCAGGTTGAATCGATGCGGATTTTCACGAAGCCACTGGATGTGCTCGGCGCGTGCCTCATCCCAGTTGCGCAGCGCCGGATAGTTGCGCGTGCCGCCCGGAATATCGAAGGGCACGAGCGCGTCTTCGATCTTGAATCCCCTGGGGTTCGGGAAGCTGTGCCAGGCCCATTGCGCCTGTGTCATCAGCGGCACCAGCGGCGAGTACTGCTCCGGGAAGGTCTGAAGGCCGGTGATGTCCGCGGTGAACGCGATGCTTCCATTGCCCACCATGAAGGGCGAAGACGCGTCCACCTGTGTGATCTCGGGACTGTGCCGCGTCACCAGGGCCTGACGGTCGATCGGTTCCGCAGCCGCGGCCGCGAGCGGAACGGAAATCACCCACGCCGCCAGCAAGGGCAGCGACCAACCTGCGCGCTCTGTCATCTCGACCCCCTTCGCGGCCGAGTATGGCCCAAGGACGAATGGCGTGCGCGTCTCTGATCGCTTCTGATTGGATTTGCGGTATCTTCGGCCTCGCATCGCGGGCCTGTGACCTGCATCGCCAGCAATTTCCGGGGGACATATAGATGAGTGACCTGACATTCGATCGGCGCGCCATGTTGAAGGGTGCTGGCGCCGCCGCCGTGGGACTTTCCGCCATCGCCAACGCCGCGGCTCCGCGCCGCAAGTACGTGATCGTGGGTGTGGGCTCGCGCGCCCGCATGTACATGACCGCGATCACCAAGACGTTCAAGGATGGAAACGAGCTGGTCGCGGTCTGCGACACGAACCCGGGCCGACTCGACGTGGCCTACAACTTCGTGGCCGCCAACGGCGCCAAGCCGAAGAAATTCCTCGCATCCGACTTCGACAAGATGATCAAGCAGTTGAAGCCGGACTGCGTGATCGTCACGTGCCCGGACGCCTATCACGATGACTACATCGTGCGCGCGCTCGACTCGGGCTGCGACTGCATCACCGAGAAGCCGCTGACCACGACGCCCGAAAAGGCGCAGCGAATCCTCGACGCCACCAAGCGCAACAACCGTCACGTGCGCGTGTTGTTCAATTACCGCTACTCGCCGCCGCGCACGCAGATCAAGGATCTGCTCATGAGCGGCGCCATCGGCGACGTGCTCTCGGTGGACTTCCAGTGGCTGTTGAACACCTCGCACGGCGCCGACTATTTCCGGCGTTGGCACAGCCAGAAGGCCATTTCGGGCGGCCTCATGATCCACAAGTCCACGCACCACTTCGATCTCGTGAACTGGTGGCTGGGCAGCGATCCCGAGATCGTCATGGCCTATGGCAAGAAGGAGTTCTACACGCCCGTGATGGCCAAACGCATGGGGCTTGCGAGCCACCATGAGCGTTGCCACACGTGCCCCGAGAAAGAGAAGTGCACGTTCTTCCTGGACATCACCCAGGACAAGAACTTCAAGGAGCTGTACTTCGACAACGAGAAACACGACGGCTATTTCCGTGATCGCTGCGTCTGGCGTCCGGACATCGACATCGAGGACACGATGAATGTCATCGTGAAGTACAAGATGGGCGCGACGCTGTCGTATTCCCTGAATGCCATGAATTCCTGGGAGGGCTACAACATCGCCTTCAACGGGACCAAGGGCCGCATCGAGCATTCGATCGTGGAAGGCGGCGCGGTGTCGGCCGGCGCCACCAACTACCAGGCGGACCAGGACCGAGAGCGCACCCGCCTGATCCCCCTGCGCGGCAAGGCCCAGGACCTGGAGGTCTGGACGGGCACGGGCGGCCATGGCGGCGGCGACAACGTGATGCTCACCGAGGTCTTCGGCAAGGCCGAGGAAGACAAGTACAAGCGCGCGGCGGACGAACGTAGCGGCTTGTACTCCATCCTCATCGGCGCGGCGGCCAACAAATGCTTCGTGAGCGGCAGCGCTGTAAAAATTTCCGACTTGGTCAGCGGGCTGAGCTCGCCGGTAGTTGCACCCATGCCGACGCGGTCGGATCCGGTCCCCATGCCGGTGCGCACTTAAAACCGCCGGGAATAAGGCCCGCGCGCAGGGATGCGCGCGGGTTATGACAATCGTCGAACGCGGTTCACGTTTCCTGACGCCACGTCAAAATCCGTCGCTGATTCGCGACCTCCGCTGCTAGAGTTCGCGGCGCAATGTCCGCCGCCAAAGAACAAGAAGCTGGCGCGACACAGGAAGTGTCCATCATCGTCTGCACGCTCGATCGCCAACTGGAAGTGGCGAGGGCCATACGCAGCATCCTCGCGCAGGACGTAGATCCTCGGCGCTACGAAATCGTCGTGGTCGACAATCATTCGCGCGATGGCACCCGCGGGGTCATCGAGGCGATCCAACGCGAAGCGTCGAATGTGCGTTACGTGTACGAGGACGTCCTGGGACTCTCGACCGCGCGCAACACCGGCACACGTCATGCGAGCGCGCCGATCGTGGCGTTCTTCGATGACGACGCGACCGCGGAGCCAGGCTGGCTCGAGTCGATGCTACAGCTCATCAAGGATCATCCCGAGGCCGGCGCCGCCGGCGGACCGATCGAAGTGGGTTGGCCCTGCCCGAAGCCCGAGTGGATGCCCAAGGATCTGCAGGGTTATTACGGCGCCTGCAATTACGGCGACACGCGCCGGTTCCTGACATTCCCGCAGTACCCGTACGGCAGCAACATGTTCGTCAGGCGCGAGCATCTCGATGCCATCGGCGGCTTCCGCGAGGAAGTCGGCGCGAAGGGACAGAACATCATGTCGGGCGACGAGCTCGATGTATTCCAGCGGCTCTCGGAGATCGGCGTGAAGGTGGTCTACGAACCCTCGGCGCTGGTGCGTCACTGGGTGCCGGCGAATCGCGTGACGCGCAAGTGGCTGCTGCGGCGCGCGTACAAACATGGCTTCAGCAATACGCGGCTGGCGTTCATCCAGGCGGGCGCCACGCGTCTCACCTGGCTGCGGCTGTTGGGTCGCGCATCATTCCAGTCCGCGCTGGCCTGCGCGTCCGGCACCTTCGGATTGCTGGGGCGCGTCGGCACGTCGGTGGTGACCTCGCGTTTCGCGCGCATGACCTACTGGGCTGGCGTGGCGCGCGGCGCGAAGGATGGCGTGGTGTACGGCAATGCACCCGCGCCCTCGCTGAACTAGCGGCCGGTACAGCTCCGCCGGTTTGACCCCGAACTGTCTCGCGACCTGATCCCGCGCCCCGGGCTAACTTCCCGGCATGGCGCTCGAAACCTTCCTGTTGTATCTCGCGGCCTGGTCGCTGGTCGCGCTGTCTCCCGGCCCCGCGGTGATGTTCGCCATGTCGCAGGCGGCGCGGCATGGCATGACCGGCGCGGTGGCAGGCACGGGCGGCATCCTGCTGGGGCACGTGGTGTGCTTCACGTTCGTGGCGCTGGGGCTCGCGGCGGTGTTGTCGAAGCTGGACGGCGCGATGACGGCGATCCGCATCGTCGGCGCGCTGTATCTGATGTATCTGGGCGCCCGCATGCTCATGTCCCGGCCGACTGCCACACCGGACGTGACCGCCGCGGCGCCGAAGCCGCCGGCGCAGGGTGGCATCGTGCTGCAGGGATTGCTGGTGCAGCTCACGAATCCGAAGAACCTGATGTTCGTGCTGGCGTTCCTGCCGCAGTTCATCAGCGCGGAGCGGCCGCTGCTGCCGCAGCTCGCGATCATGCTCACGGTGACGGTGGTGATCGACGGCGCGGTGCTGCTGGCCTATGCGCTGCTGGCCGCGCGCGGCGCGCGGGCACTCAAGGGGTCGCGCGTCGTCGCGTGGCTCGAGAGAGCGTTCGGCGCCGCGTTGATCTTCTTCGGCATCAAGCTGCTGCTCGCCCGCCGATAATTCCGCCATCATTGGGGAATGCCAGTCCAGAACGTGATCTTCGATGTCGGTGGGGTGCTGCTGCAGTGGAACCCGCCCGAAGTGATTGCCCGCCTCTACCCCGACCTCGCGGTCCAGGCGGTTCTGCGCCGCCAGATCTTCGAACACGCCGACTGGCATGAATTCGATCGCGGCACCTACGACGAGCAGGCCGCCGCCGAGCATTTCGCCTTGCTCTCGGGGCGGAGCAGCGAGGAGACGCTGGCGCTGATGCGCGCGGCGCGCGAGTCGCTGGTGCCCATCGAGGGAACCCTGCGGCTCGTCGAAGACCTCGCCGCCGCGGGCGTGCACCTGTACCTGCTCTCCAACATGCCGGCCAGCACGTACGACTACCTCGTCGGCCGCTACCGCTTCTTCAGCCACTTCCGCCACCTCGTGATCTCAGGCCAGATCCTGCTCATCAAGCCGGAACCCGCCATCTACAAACACCTGGTGGAGAAAACCGGCATCATCCCGTCGGAAAGCGTCTTCATCGACGACGTGCTCAAGAACATCGTGGCCGCGCGCGAGTGCGGACTGCATGCCATCCAGTTCACCGATCCGGACAGTTGCCGGCGCGAACTGCGCACCTATCTACCGGACCTCGCAATCTGATCGGAGACGACAATGCCGACACGCAGGGAGATGATTCTGGCCGCCGGCGGCGTGGCGCTGGCCTCACAGGCGGCGTCGGCCGCGAAAGCCGAACCGCTCGCGCGCCGCACTGGCGGTGAACTCCTGAGCCGCATGAGCTGGCTGAATCCTCCCGCGCACGAGCACTACAGCGAAGGCGTGCTGACCGCGCGATGCCGCGGCAAGACCGACTTCTGGCGCAAGACGTTCTACGGCTACATCACCGACAACGGCCACTTCATGCACCTGCCCGTCGAGGGCGAGTTCATGTTCCAGGCGCGGATCGACGGCAACTACGCGGCGCTCTACGACCAGGCGGGCCTCATGGTCCGGCTCGACGAGAAGCACTGGATGAAATGCGGCAGCGAGCTCGTGGAGAACAAGCGGTGGGCCAGCGTCGTTTTCACGCACGACTTCTCGGACTGGTCGACGCTCGAAGACCTCACTCAGCGCGGCCCCGTGTACTGGCGCGTGGTCCGACGCAAGGATTCGATCGAGGCCCAATGCTCCATCGACGGCGAGAAGTACCTCACAGTCCGGCAGGGTTATTTCCCCGCCCAGGTGAAGGTCATGGTGGGCGTGATGTGCGCTGCACCAGAGGGCCAGGGTTTCGACACGGTTTTCGATCAGCTCGTGCTGGACCGGGCCTGAATCCGGCAAGGCCCGTGCCGGTGGCAAAGCCTTGCCCCGAAATGGGAAAGAACGCACATCTCATTGTTGGCGTTCAAGATTCCCAGCCCTAAGCCGTTACCCGAATACCCCCTGCCCACTGGGTGGTGTCGTGAACAGCCTTCCTCAGAAAAACGAAATCTTCGAAGAACAGGACGATGGTCAGACCGCGAGCGGCGAACGCCAGAATCTCGCGGACGCACTCGCGCACGAACGTAATGTGTTGCGGACGATGATCGATCTGATCCCGGCCTTCATCTATGCGAAGGACTCGCAGAGCCGCTTCACCGCCGCCAATGAACTCGTCGCGCGCCGAATGGGCGTGTCGCCCGCCGAGCTCCTGGGCAAGACCGATTTCGACTTCTTCCCGCCCGAGATGGCGGAGCGCTTCTTCTCCGACGAGCAGGCCCTGATCAAGTCGGGCGAGCCGCTCATCAATCGTGAAGAGGTGGCGTTCGACAAGACCCGCGGCATGAACCGCGTGATCCTCACGTCGAAGGTGCCGCTGCGCGACGAACACGGAAATCTCACCGGCATCGTCGGCACCGGCTACGACATCACCGATCGCAAGGCCGCCGACGAACGCATGGCCTCGATGGAGCGTCACGAGTCCATCGGACGGCTCGCGGCCGGCGTCGCGCATGAGATCAATACGCCCATCCAGTACCTCAAGGACAGCGTGTCCTTCGTTCAGGACGGCGTGCAGGAACTGCTCGAATATATCGACGCGCTGCATGCGCAACTTCCGCCGCGCGAGCCCGACGAAAACGTCGAGGAGCTGCGCAAGGAGATGCCGCCGGCGCTCAAGCTCATGGCCGACGGTCTCTCGCGCATCGCCGAGATCGTGCGCTCCATGAAGGATTTCTCGCGCGCGGACCAGAACGAAGTGGGCCAGGTGGACCTCAATCGCTCGGTGAAGAGCACGCTCGTGGTGGCGCGCAGTCAGTATTCCGCCGTGGCCGACGCCGAGACGGACCTGCAGGACCTGCCGCCCGTCACCTGCAATGGCAGCCAGATCAACCAGGTACTGCTGAGCCTCATCGGCAACGCCGGCGAGGCCATCGGCGAGAAGGTCAAAGGCACCGCCGAACGCGGCAAGATCCTCGTCCGCACTCGCCACGATGGCGAATACGTGGTCGTGGAGATCCAGGACACGGGCGGCGGTATCCCGGAATCCATCCGCGAACAGGTCTTCGACCAGTTCTTCACCACCAAGCAGGTGGGGAGCGGCACCGGACAGGGCCTGTCCGTGGCGCGCCGGGTCGTGGTCAACGCCCACAACGGCAGCCTCGACTTCACCACCGAACCCGGCGTGGGCACCACGTTCATCGTCCGGCTGCCCGTGGACGGCTTCGCCAAGATGTAACCCGTAAGGGTGCGCCCGCGAAGTGACGCGGTCTGCGTAATGAGAGGCCCGGCCTCTCCGAACTCCCTGTTTTTCAGAGCGCTGGCGCTAGAATCGCTCCCGCAGGTTTTTCAATCAGATAAAGGGCTCAGGGGGCAATGGATTTCGTTCCAGGCGGTGAGTTGTCGCGCCGAATTCGGGAGGGGGATGTCTCCGCCGAAAGCGAACTCATCCGGCAATTCGAGCCTGGCCTGCGCGTGCTCCTCCGCCGCCGCACCGGCGGCGACATCGGCCTGCTCCAGGATCTCGTCCAGGAAACGCTGTTAGTCGTGATCCAGCGCCTGCGCGGCCCCGGCATCGACGATCCCCAGAAGCTCGCCGCATTCGCGGCGCAAACGGCAAGAAATCTCGCGATCGCGTCACTGCGCAAGACCGAACGACAGAAGACAGATGTGGATAGTGAGGCGACGGAGCGGAATGCCGATCCGTCCCGGAGTGTGGAATGGATCGCGGCGGATGCCGAGGCGGCGATGGCCGTTCGTGCGCTGCTGCGCGAATTACCGCAACCCCGGGATCGCCTGATGCTCAAGCGTTTTTATCTCGAAGATCATGACAAGGAAGTCATTTGCCAGGAGTTAGACCTCACCGAAGCCGCGTTCAACCAGGCGTTGAGCCGCGCCCGGAAGCGGTTCCGGCAGATCCTCGAAGAACGCGGGTTCGCGAAGCGCGACCTGCTCGATCCAGGAACATGAATCCCGTGAATCAGGAGCAGATTGAACAATATGTTTCGGGCCGCATGAGCGAAAGCGATGCGCGGGCCTTCGAGGAGTATTGCGTCGCGAATCCCGAATTCGCGCGACAGGTGGAGTTCGAGCAGCGTCTCAAGGCGGGCATCGTCGAGGCGTCGCGCGGCTCCACCGAAGAGTTCGTCCGGTCTAACAACCCGGTGAGCGGCTGGCAGATGGCCGCCGCCGCCAGCATCGTGTTCGTGCTGCTGGGCGGCTTCTGGATGTGGCAGAAACTCGAGTCGCCCGCTCACCGCGAAATCATGGCGGTGGTCGCGCCCGGCATGAAACACGAGGTTCGCACGATGCGGCTTGCGCTGGTGCGCGGCTCCTACAACACGCCGGAACTGCAGCCCGGCCTGTGGCGCGTGGAGATCGTCGGTCTTTTCGACACCAGCCACCGTTACAGCGTCGCGCTCGACCGTCTGGACGCGAAACGCAACATCGACACGCTGGCCACGCTGGCCGGCCAGATACCCGCCACCGCGCATTCGCTCGAAGTGCTGATCGACAGCGACCAGCTCGAGCCGGGCGCGTATTCGCTGCGCGTCCGCAAGCAGGCGTCCACGGACGAAGCCCTGGATTTCGAGTTCCTGCGGCGCTGAAAGCGCCTGTCATCGCTTTCCGCGTCGTCGCAGAAAGCAGGGTGCCTCCCCACCCGTAACCCGAGGGATCTCCATGACGATGTCGGCGGCCGAACAGGGCCGTTACGGCGCAGCCTTCGACCGGCTGGGCGTGGAACGCGCGTGGACACGCACGCGCGGCAGCCCCGACGTCCTCATCGCCATCGTCGACCGGGGCGTGCAGCTCGACCATCCGCTGTTAGGTCCTAACATCAAGCGCGACCGGGCGCATCATCCCTTGTCGGCGGACTCTTACGAAATTTCCGGCACCCACGCCGCGGGCGTGGCGGCGGGCCGCGCGAGCGAGGTCGAATCGTTCTCCGGCGTGGCGCCCGGCGCGCGCCTGCTGCCCGTGCGCTTCTCGGACGCCCCGGATCCCCACGGCCATCCCGCGCCGGACCTGGCGCATGCGATCGAACACGCGGTCGAGATGGGCGCCTGCATCATCAACGTCTCGCACGCGGGCGACCTCTCCCGGCCTGCGGCGCAACGAGCCATCAAGTACGCGGCCACGCGCAATGCGCTCGTGGTCTGCTCGGCGGCGGCGATTCCGGGCGGTCGCGCGGGCGCGGAGGTGCTGGCCGATGGCGTCAGTCCCAATCTCATCAGCGTGGTGTCGCTCGGCGAGGATCTCAGCCCGATCTCTAACTACGGGGTCGGAGCGGCGCACATCGCGGCCCCCGGTTTCGCGCGCGTGCCGCTGTGGCGCGGCAGCGGTCACAACTCGCATGTCGCGGAAGGAATCGGCGCTCCCTATGTCAGCGGCTGCGCCGCGCTGGTCAAGTCTCTGAACCCCGGCTGGGGATATCACGAGATCAAGGAGCATCTGCTCGCCAGTGGCGAGCCGCATCCGGATCTCGTGGGCAAATGTCAGTCAGGGAGGCTGCTCAACGTGGCCAACGCCGTGCTGGGGCCGCTGGAGTTTGCCGACGACATCCGCACGCTCACCTGGTCTTCGCTCAACGACGCCGAGCTCCACTGGAAGCTGCGGTATCGCTCGGCGCTGTGCATCACCGCCGTGGCTTTATATCGGCCGCAGGGCGACGAGCACTGGCGCGAACTGGCCCATACACGCGCGTCGAATCTCCGCATGACGATTCCGGCCGATGAATTGCGCCGCTCATCGGGCACGTTGCGGCTTGCCGTCCGCGAATCCAACTTCCACTGTCAGGACGTGGACCTGACCATCCGCTGACACCTCCTGCGAGCCACGCTGACAGGCTTCCGGGCCCACGTCCGATGCTGGCGCAGACGCCCTCCCCCTAAGCTGGCCGGGCTATCAATGACCCAACCTGAACGAGATGGAGGTTCTGCCATGACGACCGCATCGGGACATACCGAAGTGATCCGCGCGAAGAAAGTGATCGGCACCACGGTGAAGAACACCGCGGGCGAGCGTATCGGCACTGTCGAAGACATCGTGCTGGACAAGCTCTCCAACAACATCGTCTACGCGGTGGTCGGCTTCGGAGGCTTCCTCGGCATGAACGAGAAGTACCACCCGGTACCGTGGTCCGCGCTGGACTACGTGGAAAGCGAAAACAGCTACGTCGTGCCGTTCACCAAGGAGCAGCTCAAGGCCGCCCCGGCGGACTCGCTCGACAAGCTCACGGGCGCGGACGGCGCCGCCAGCTACAGCGCGAGCGCGAACGCGTACTACAAGACGCACTGATCGCGGGCGAGGGGCGCCGGTGACCGGCGCCCCCGCTTGCTAACTACTCCACGGCCTTTCGGCGAGATAGGCGACCCGCGAGAGCCGTCGCTCCCGTGTGAGGCGGTGAACCGCGCCCAGGAACCCCTGCACGCCGGCGAACCGTGCTTCTCCTTCGAGGCGGATGAGGTCATCACGGAAGCGCTCGCGCGCGTCGTGCCAGCGTTCCGAGACCCTCGCCGCGTTCTGGGTGAGATCCACCTGGCTCACCAGGTCGAATCCTGCCTTGACGATGAGCTTCTCGTTCAGTCCCTGCGGGACGAACACGAAACGTCCGATGGAGCTGCGCTGCATCAGTTCATCATCGGTGACGGGGCCGGTGATGACCACGGGGTCGGTGAATACCGCCCGTCCACCGGGACGTAATACGCGGCGCCATTCACGCAGCGTGTGGCTGCGGTCCGGGAAGTGATTCATCGAGTCCAGACAGAGCAGCGCGTCGAAAGTCCCTTCCGCGAACGGCAACAGGCGCGCCGCATCTCCCTTCTGAAAGCGCACACGCCCGCGCACGCCTGCACGGGTGGCCGCCTCGGTCGCGGCCGCGACCCCCAGCGCGTTCACATCGATGCCTGTCACCGAACAACCCGTGCGCAGCGCGAGATACACCGAAGGGCCGCCAGCCCCGCTCGCCACTTCGAGCACGCGCGCACCGGCAGTCAGCCGCAGGAACGGGATGAACGTGTCGTACTCCGGCACGGTCACCCAGCTCGTCTGGCCGATGTCCTCGCCGAAAGTCTGCTCTCGGATGGTCACGAGGACCCGCTCCTCCACGTTGGCGTACGGTGTATCGAAGAATTCGACTTTCGAAGGAGCATTCATCCGTTGAGCGCCTTGCTGGCCATCGGACGCGCGCCACGCGCCACCCTGCGTAGTGAGGGGATGAGCATGGGTACGCTACGCCGGTATTCCGCGTACTCCGGATGTTCGTTCACGAGATCGCGCTCTTCGAATCGGACGGCCACGAGGATGTACGCCGTCGTCATGAGCGCGAATACGAAATGCGCCACCGTCATGGTGGGCGCGGCCCAGAAGATCATGAGCCAGCCCACATACAGCGGATGCCGGACCTGCCGGTACAACCACGGAGAGCGGAACGGCACCGGCGTGTACGTCTTGCCGCGCAGTTGCATCCACACCTGGCGCAGCCCGAGCAGGTCGAAGTGGTTGATGAGGAACGTCGAGTACAGCAGTAACAGCCAGCCCGCGCCATAGACCGCGTACGTCGCGTTGATTCCTGCGCGGGAGTCGATGCTCCAGATCTCGCCCCCGATCGGTTGCCAGAGCCAGAACACCAGCATCAGCGCGATGCTGGAGACCAGCACATAGGTGCTGCGCTCCGCGGCCTCGGGAATGTAACGGGTCCACCAGCGTTTGAAGGCCGGTCTCGCCATGACGCTGTGCTGAACGGCGAACAGGAAGAGCAGGCCCAGGTCGATCAGGAGCGCGGTAGTCAGATCCCCGTCGCGCGGGGAGTCCATCGACTCGGCAAGCCACAGGTTGCCGATGAAGCCGAACGCGAACAGGAATACGCCGAGAGACGCCGCGTAGCTCGCGACTCCGTAGATGAAGATGGATAGTCGTTTCATGAGTCCTCCAGGATGACCGACGGACTTCGGGCGCCCGGGAGGACGCTTGTTTCGCCGCTGTCGATGTGACAAAAGCCTACGGACGCGGCGCCGGGCAATCCCGGGACAAGGCCGGGATTTCGCCGGGATTTCATGGATCAGCAGATCAGCTTCGGTCACTTCCGCTTCGAGCCGTCGAGCGCACGCCTGTGGCAGGGCGCGGCCGAGGTGCACCTGACGCGCAAGGCCGCGCAGGTGCTCGCGGCGCTGCTGCGCAAGCCGGGAGAACCCGTTTCGAAGCAGGAACTCTTCGCCGACGTCTGGCGCGGCACGGTCGTGGGTGACGACGCGCTCGTGACCTGCATCCAGGAGCTTCGCAAGGCGCTCGGCGACGATTCGAAGCAACCCACCTACATAGAGACTCGCCATCGGCTCGGCTATCGGTTCGCTGCGCCCTTCACCGCGCTGCCGTCACATGACAGCGTGGGCGATACCGGCGCCGCCATCGCGGTGCTGCCCTTCGCCGACATGAGTCCCGCGCGCGATCAGGACTATCTGTGTGACGGCCTGGCGGAGGAGCTCATCGACGCGCTCACCCACGTGGATGGGCTGCGCGTGGCGGCGCGCACGTCTTCGTTCCAGTTCCGCGGCGATCACGATCTGCGGGAAGTGGGCCGCAAGCTCGGCGTCACGAGCCTGCTCGAGGGCAGCGTCCGCAAGTCCGGCGAGCGCCTGCGCATCACGGTGCAGCTCATCGACGCGGCCACCGGGTACCACACCTGGTCGGAGAAGTTCGACCGCTCTTCCGCCGACGTGTTCGCCGTGCAGGACGAGATCGCCGAGACGGTGGCCAAACTACTGCGTGGCGGAGCGCTGTCGACGCGCGAACGGCGCGCCGTCCGGCGCCAGCCCACGGCCATGGAGACCTTCGAGAGTTTCCTGCGCGGCCGGCAGCGCATGCACCTCATGCAGCAGCCCTACATGGATGAAGCCCGCGCGCTCTATCAGCGGGCGATCACGCTGGACGCGGAATACGCGCCGGCGTGGGCCGGACTCGCCACGCTGCATGCGC
>JBKPPO010000131.1:0-1183 GCA_046733635.1 Pseudomonadota bacterium
CGACGGACATTCGCATCGAGCTGCGCCGCGGCGCGACCACCGTCAACGTGAGTTGGCCCAGCACAGTCGCATCGGAGTGCGCGGCCTGGATGCGGGAGCTGCTGCGATGATCAGGATCGACGACGTGTGGCTGGCGCTCCAGCCGGTGGACATGCGAGCCGGCCCCGACCGATTGCTGGCCAAGGTGGTGCAGGTCTTCGGTGCCGCGCAGATGCACCGCGGCTACCTCTTTGGCAATGCACGTTCAACGCGCATCAAACTCCTGGTACACGATGGGTTCGGGGTTTGGTGCGCGGCACGACGCCTGAACAAGGGCAGCTTCGAGTGGCCATCATGCAGCACGGTGCCGGTCACATTGACCACCGATCAATTCAACGCCTTGGTGCTGGGATTGCCGTGGCAGCGTCTTGAGCAAATGCGGTGCATTACCCGGATGTGAGGCAGGCCATAACGGTGGATCGAATGCCATCGGAACAAGACCCGATACCGGATCGACACGCGGGTTTGCACAATGCAGCATGCTCGATTTGCATGCGATCAAACCCCAAGACCTCAAGGCACTCAGCCCGACCGAGTGGACCGAGTTGGCCTCGCAGATGCTGGCCCACATCGGCGAGCAGTCCAAACACATCGACGCGCAGGGCAAGCGGATCGACTCGCAGGCCCGTGCCATCAAGTGGCGCGACGCCAAGATCGAGAGCATCACGTTCCAGCTGGCCCGACTGAAGGCCTGGAAGTTCGGCGCCAAGACCGAGCGAATGAACGCCGAGCAGCGCAGCCTGTTCGAGGAGACTTGTGCTGCCGACCAGGCCAGCCTGGAGGCGCAGCTCGCCGCGTTGCAAGGCAGCACCGAAGGCGTCAGAGCACCAGAGAAGCAGGCACGCCGCAGCCCCAAGCGCGAAGCACTGCCGCCACACCTGCCGCGGGTGGACGTGCGCATCGAGCCCGAGGACACGCACTGCCCGAGCCCAGAATGTGGCAAGCCCATGGTGCGCGTGGGCGAGGACATCAGCGAGCGGCTGGACATCGTTCCGGCCCAGTTCTCCGTGCAGCGTCAGATCCGCGGCAAGTGGGCCTGCAAGTGCTGCCAGTTGCTGCTGCAGGAGCCGGCCACGCCCCAGATCTTCGACAACGCGCTGCCAACGCCGGGCCTGCAGGCTCATACCGTCATCAGCCGCTTTAT
>JBKPPO010000132.1:0-21873 GCA_046733635.1 Pseudomonadota bacterium
AGACACTGGCGCGCGAGCGTTATTGGGATGGTCTCGCCATCAACCGCGTGCAGGACAACTTCGTCGCGCAATGGGGCGATCCCGACAACCAGAAGCCGCCGCCGAAGCTCGCTGCCATGCCGCCGGAATTCGCGATCCCGATCTCGGACGGGCTGCCCTTCTCCGCGCTGCCCGACCAGGACGGCTGGGCGAAGCAGGTGGGCTTCACGCAGGGCATGGCCGCCGCGCGTTCGTCGAGCGAACAATGGCTGGTGCATTGCTACGGCGCGCTCGGTGTCGGCCGCGACAACGCCCCCGACAGCGGCCTCGGCAACGAGCTCTACGTGGTGATCGGCCAGTCCCCGCGCCAGCTCGACGGCAACGTCGCCGTCGTCGGCAAGGTCTGGCGCGGCATGGAGCTCCTGGCTTCGCTACCCCGCGGCACCGGCGGCGGCCTCGGCCTCTACGAGAAAGTGGAGCAGCGTGCCCCGATCAAGTCCCTGCGCCTGGCGTCCGAAGTCCCCGCCGCCGAGCGCACGAACCTGGAAGTCCTGCGCGACGACCGCCCCGTCTTCTCCAAGTTCGTCGAATCCCGCCGCAACCGCCGCGACGACTGGTACGTGAAGCCCGCCGGCCACATCGACGTCTGCAACATCGCCGTCCCCGTCCGGGAAGTCGCCGCGAAGTAACCGAAAAGGGGACTTTTCTCGGTCTTCCAGGAATCGGGCGATGCCCGTGACGGGCGCGGCCGAACGCGGGCTCGCGTGCGCGGCGAGGAATAGTGAGCACCGAAGAGCCGGCGTCAATGCGCGCGGGAACAATGCCCCTTTCCGCGATACCGCTTCAGATGGAGCGCGCATAGCCGGCGACGAGGGCACCCCCCATTCTTCGTTCCATGGGGGGTGCTCGCTCCTGACGAGCCGCGCACGCGAGCCAGCGTTCGGCCGCGCCCATCACGAGCCGCGTCCCCATTTCCTAGAAAACGAGGAATGTCCCCATTTCAGATAGAATTCGCAGCCATGGGACGCATATTCGAAGTCAGAAAACACACGATGTTCGCGCGCTGGGACCGCATGGCGAAACAGTTCGCCCGCGTCTCCAAGGACATCAACATCGCGGTCAAAGCCGGCGGCAGCGACCCCGACTCCAATCCCGCGCTGCGTCGCGCGATCCAGAACAGCCGCAGCTTCAACATGCCGAAGGACAAGGTCGAAGCCGCGATCAAGCGCGCTTCCGGCAAGGACGCGGCAGCCTATGAAACCATCATCTACGAGGGCTACGCACCGCACGGCGTCGCCGTGATCGTCGAAGCCGCCACGGACAACCCGACGCGCACCGTCGCGCAGGTCCGCACGATCTTTTCGAAGCACGGCGGCAACCTTGGAAGCACCGGCAGCGTGGCTTTCCAGTTCCGCAAGATGGGCGTCTTCCGGCTCAAGCCCGATGGCATCGACCACGATGACCTCGAGCTGTATCTCATCGACCACGGCCTCGACGAGATGGGCGACAGCACGGGCGAGAAAGGCGAACCTCAGATCGTCGCGCGTTGCGAGTTCGCGCAGTTCGGCCATCTGCAAGAGGCGCTCGAGAAACGCGGCATCCACCCGATTTCCGCCACGCACGAATACATCTGCAGCACGCCGATCGAACTACCCGAGGCGCAGGCGACAGAAGTCCTCGAGATGATCGACCTGCTCGAACAGAACGACGACGTGCAGAACGTCTATCACTCGCTCGTGTAGTCGGGCGCGCATGGACACGCTCGACGCCCTGAACTCCCGCGCCACCGCGAAGACCTACGGCGAGACGGCTCCCACGAAAGACCATCTCGGCCAGGTGCTGCAGGCCGCGGTTCGCGCGCCGGACCACGGTCGACTGCGCCCCTGGCGCTTCATGCTCGTCGAAGGCAACCAGCGCCGACAGTTCGGCGACCTGCTGGCCGCGTCGGCGCTTCGCCGTGTGCCAGGGCTGTCGGAAGGCGATCTGCAACGCGAACGCGACAAGGCCATGCGCGCGCCGCTGATCATCATCGTGGCCTGCCGCGTGGTGCCGGGCACGAAGGTGCCTGCCATCGAACAGGTGCTCGCGGCCGGCGCCGCGGCCCAGAACATCCTGCTCGCGCTCCATGCGCTGGGTTACGCCGCCGCCTGGAAGACCGGCGAAGCGGCCTACGACCCCGAAGTGAAAAAGGCGCTGGGCTTCACTGCAGACGACCATCTCGTGGGATTCGTGTACACGGGCGGCGGTGCGGGCGCCTCGTACGCCACCGGGAAACCCGCGAGCGTGCAGGACGCCATGATGGACTTTCCCGGCGCGCGTTGACGCACCGGTCTCAAGGGTACTCGTCCGAGCCCTGGACCCAGAGGAAAGACTGCACGTCGATCATGTCCCGCGGCCGCAGGTCCCGCTGGTCCTTCCGCACCCGGGCGGCGAAGTCGAGTAGTTGGGCGTACGTGCGCCAGTCCGGCCTCGACTGGTAGTCGAGGTCGAACCCATAGGCCCGCGCGGCGGCGCGGATCACCGTCGGCTTCACGAACAGATGCAGCCGCGGCTGCGCGATGAAGCCGAACACGGACACCAGCGGCCAGGTCAGCACCCGCGTTTGCCGGCGCGGCAAAGATGCGACGCACTCGACCCAACTGGCGAATCGCGCGGCTGGTGGCTCACTGCCATGAAGGAAGGTGAACAACCCCTCCGAGAAGGCCCTGGCCCCCTCGCCCGAACGCACAGCGTCGCGCAGCGCCATCTTCTCGAACGAGAAGATCATGCTGTGCCTCGACTGCTGCTCCACGCGTATCGCGCGCGCCGCGATCTCCTCGTGTTTGCGCGCGGCCAGCAATTGCTCGAACTGCGCGCGCGACAAGGCGCTGTCCCATCGCAGGTGCGTGTCCCATTTGTAGCTGCGTTCCCAGTCCAGATACGTCTCGTCGCGGAAGCCGCCGGGGAAGTAACGCAGGAACTTGCGCCGCGCGCGTTCGGGGCCGGTGCGCCGGACGCGGCCGGGAGTGGTGGACTGGATGGCTGTACGCATGGCCATCAGCATTACGCGCATGGCGTCTCCGGCTCTGCCAGCGAGGGCATGCCTCGGCCGTAGTACGCCTCACCGGCGCGACGCTTCGCTGTCCGACGCGAATAGTTTGTCGTGCACAATTTTCACTTCGTTGAACGCCTGACCCGTGGTGCAGGGGATGCGCTCGCCCCCGGGCGGCCGCTGACCCTGGCACGAAAGCTGCTTGAATCAGCGATTCGAAGGAGGCCTCATGAACGTCAGACAAGTGATGACAACGGATGTGTACACCGTCAGCCCGGACGCTTCGATCGCCGCCATCGCACGGCTCATGCGCGAGAAGGACATCGGCTCCGTTCCGGTGCTCGACAACGACAAGCTGGTGGGAATGGTCACGGACCGCGATATCGTCGTGCGCGGACTCGCGAGCAATCAGCCTTGCGACAGACTGACTGCCCGCGCCGTGATGTCAGGACGGATGCTCTATTGCTTCGCGGATCAGAGCGTCGACGACGTGCTCGCCAACATGGGCGATCTGCAGGTACGGCGCATGCCTGTGGTCGATCGCGACAAGCGGCTCGTCGGCATGGTCTCGATCGGCGATCTCTCGGTCGGCGCGTCGCCCGAACGCGCCGGCGAGAGTCTCACGCAGATATCAGCGCCGACGCATCACTAGGGCGCGATCTTCAGGGACGGCGTGAATGGCTTCACGCCCATGGCTTCGAACACCTCCGCCGGGTAGTGAGCCACGTCGCCCTTGATGACCAGCGCCACCTTGCGGATGTCGGAGATGTTCTTCGTGGGCTCACCGTCCACGAGGATCAAGTCCGACCGGCGGCCAGGCGTGATGACCCCGCGCTCGTGCAGCGTGTGTGAATAACGCGCGCCGTTCCACGTGGCGATCTGCAGCACCTGCGACGGCGTGAGTCCGGCTTCCACGTAGAGCTCGAGCTCGCGTTGCAGCGTGAAGCCGGGAATGTCGTCGGTGCCCGCGACGATGGGCACACCCGCCTTGTACATGCGACCGACGAACTCGATCATCCTGGCGTACGACTTCTCGTAGCGCGCATACGTGGCGGCATCGGGAATCTTCATCTGCGCGGAGAAGAAGCCGCGGCGGACGTCGGGCGGCACATGATCGGCCACGGCCGCGAACTCCTGCGACAACTCGCCGTCGCGCTGGCGGATGAAGTTGAACGTGGCCAACGTGGGATCGATGACGACCTTGCGCGCCGCCAGCAGCCGGATGAAGTCCTGCACGGGCGCGGAATCGAAGTCCAGGTCCGCCACCTTGCGCGCCGGTAGATAGAAACGCTCGAGCGTGCGCGTATCGGTCTTCTCGTCGACGAGGAAATTCAGCAGCACCTGGTTGATGTGCTGGATCTCGTCGTACCCGGCGAGCACCGCGTCCTGCGCGCGCAGGAACACGGGGATGTGGCCGCTCACGCGGATCCCGCGCGAATGCGCATACGCCGTGGTGTCGGCCAGGATCTCCTTGGGGAACGAGTTGTAGATCTTGATCTGCGGAAAGCCGTTGTCGTGGTACCAGTCGACGGCCTTCTTCGCTTCCTCGAGGTTCTTGATCACGAAACCGTTGCGGGCCGCGTTGCTGCTCTCGCCTTCGATGAATCCTGCGGCGACGACGCGCGGCATGAGCAACGTACCGTCACGTTCCTGCTTCATGAGCTGGAGCAGGGTCTCGTTGTCGTTGCCCATGTCGCGAAGCGTGGTCACGCCCGAGGCGATGTGCAGGCCGCCGTCCCAGAAGCCCACGTGGCCATGCATGTCGAAGAGTCCGGGGAGCAGAACCCGATTCGCGGCGTCGATCACACGGCTCGCCTGCCGCTTCGTCGTGCCTGCCGGACTGACTTCGATGATGTGCCCGTTTTCGATGAGCACGTCGCTCGCGGCGCCGAGCTCCGCCTTCTCGCTGTCGAAAACGCGGGCATTCCGGATGAGCGTCGCACCGGGCAGCTTCTGGGTGAGGCGCTGGTTGAAATCAACGAGCAGCGCCTTCTCGGCTTCCACCTGGCGCGCCTCCATCGCGGCGGCGTTCGCTTCCCAGCCTTCTTCGACGAGTTGCAGAAATCCGGGATAGATATAGGCAAACAGCCTGGGCTTCTCGCCCGTGGTGGCCCATACCGTGGTGGGCGTGAAGCCGATGCCGGTGAGCGCGAGCAACTGTACGGATTGCTTCTGCGTGCCGCGCGTCACGTCGGCATCGAGCAGCTTGCGCACGGTGAGCGAGCCGCTCGGGATCATCGCGAGCTTGCGGTCCGGCCGCTGATACAGCGCGGTCAGCGCGACCGAATAGGCCTGCGGAGTCGCACCAAGCGGCAGATACATCGCGGAGCCCGACACCTTCTGCTCGCCCTTGTCGGAGGTGGACTTCCAGGTCACCGAGTCGCCGTTACGCGAGAACGATTCGTTGACCACCGATCCGAAGGTCGTCGCGCCCGTGACCTTGTAGCGCGCGAACGTGCCATCCGGCGCGAGCGTGTACTCTTCTTTGAGCTCGGGTCCGCGGCCGTTGTTCTTGAAAAGGTAATCGACCTTGAACTTGTCACCGTTGCCCGTGGTGATCAGGCGCCCGGCCTTCGACTTGCCGCCGTTGACCAGCGCGACGTATCGCGTGGTATCCGCGGCGTGGGTGAACGAGACGAACGTCAGCGCGAGCGCTGCCGCGAACAGATGTTTCATGAGAGACCCCGAATCGTTGTTGGCGACATACTGCCAGCAACGGCGATGCGAATCACGCGGCGGGATGCGCTCGTCAGCTCAGGATCAGCAGCTCGACGCCTTCGCGGATCTGATCGCCCGCGGATACGAAGATCTCGTCGACCACGCCATCGCGTGGCGCGGTGACGGTGTGCTCCATCTTCATCGCTTCCATGACCACGAGCGGAGCGCCGCGTTTCACCGATTGGCCTGCAGATACCGCTACTGACAACACGCGACCTGGCATCGGCGCGGTGAGTCCGCCGTGATGCTCGGCCGACTCGGCGGATGGCGCGTAGGGATCCACGATGGTGAAGCCGAGATGACGACCGTTCTCGAAGACGTGCACCTCGCCTGGGGTGCGCACTACGTTGAACGCCGCGTGCGCGGGATGAACGGTGAAATCCACGCGAACGGCGCGTTCTTCCGCGCCCAGCCGGAGACGCTGCACACGTTGCGAGCGTGCGCCATTGAGGCGCCATCCAGTGGTATCGCTCCAGGGCGAAACGCCGCGTTCGCCGGTGTTCAGCGACTCGCGAGCCGCGAGTGTCCACAGCTCTTCCGATACGGCTTGCGGGGCGAACAAGTGCTCACGTTCGCGCTCGATGAGCGCGGTATCGAGTCTCGCCTCGACGAACGACGGCGCCGTCGTGAGCCGGAAGAGGAACTCCACGTTCGTCGCGACGCCCGCCACCTCGTAGCGCGAGAGAGCCTGACGCAGCCTCGCGAGGGCTTCGGCACGCGTGTCCGCGTGCACGATGAGCTTGGCGATCATCGGGTCGTAGTACGGCGAGATTTCGTCGCCTTCGCGTACGCCGGTATCGATGCGCACTTGCGGCGAGACCGGCGGCGTCCGCAGATGCCGGAGCCGGCCGATCGATGGCAGGAATTCACGCGCGGGATCCTCGGCGTAGATGCGGGCCTCGATCGCATGGCCGCGGATCTGCAGCTGCGATTGCTTCAGCGGCAGTGGCTCGCCGGATGCCACGCGCAACTGCCATTCCACGAGATCCAGCCCGGTGATCATCTCCGTGACGGGATGCTCCACCTGCAGCCGCGTGTTCATCTCCATGAAATAGAACGCGCCCGACGGCTCTGCGATGAACTCCACCGTGCCGGCGCCGCTGTAGTTCACGGCGCGAGCCGCGGCTACGGCCGCCTCACCCATCTGCCGTCGCCGCTCCTCGGTCATGCCCGGCGCCGGCGCCTCCTCGATGACCTTCTGGTGCCGGCGCTGCACCGAGCAGTCCCGCTCGAATAGATAGACGACGCCGCCGTGATGATCGCCGAAGACCTGCACCTCGATGTGCCGCGCGGTGACGAGGTACTTCTCCACGAGCACGCGTGCGTCCTTGAAACTGGATTCCGCCTCGCGCTGGCAACTCGCGAGGGCGGCGCCGAAATCCTCTTCGCGGTCCACGCGCCGCATGCCCTTGCCGCCGCCGCCCGCCACGGCTTTGATCAGGACGGGGAATCCGATGGCGCGCGCCTGCGCCTGTAGATGGTCCGGCTCCTGCCGCTCGCCGTGATAGCCCGGCGTGAGCGGCACGCCGGCTTGCTCCATGAGCGCCTTGGCCGCGGACTTGCTGCCCATCGCCGCGATGGCCGCATGCGAAGGCCCGACGAACACGACGCCCGCGGCGCTGCAGGCTTCTGCGAATCCGGCGTTCTCGGACAGGAACCCGTAGCCGGGATGAATGGCCTGCGCACCCGTACGTCGCGCGGCGTCGAGAATGACGTCACCTCGCAGATAGCTGTCCTGCGCGCGCGGTCCACCGATGCGTACGGCTTCGTCACACGCCGCGACATGCGCGGCACCGGCGTCCGCGTCGGAGTACACGGCGATGGTGTGGATACCGAGGCGCCGCGCCGTGCGCGCGACGCGGCAGGCGATCTCCCCGCGATTGGCGATCAGCAGGCGCGTGAACATGCGGGCTACCGCGGGGGCCGCCAGCCGGGCGCGCGTTTTTCGAGGAACGCGGCAATGCCCTCGCGGCCTTCGGGCGAGACGCGCGCATCGGCGATGCATTTGGCCGTGGCGGCCAGCAACACGTCGTCTTCCATGGGTACCTCGACGATGTCCGCGAGCAGGCGCTTGGTCGCCGCCAGGGCCGCAGGACTGCCATCGAGCAGCGCGCGCACGAGCCTATCGACTTCCGCATCGAGCGCGTCCGGAGACCTGACCTCGTGCACCAATCCCGCCTCGCAAGCCTGGCGCGCGCTGAAGGTTTCGGCCGTGAGCATGAAACGCGCCGCGCGCCGCGGACCCATGGCGCGAACCAGGTGCGGCGAGATCGTGGCGGCGACGATGCCCAGCTTCACTTCGGAGAGCGCGAAAGTGACGGTGTCTGCCGCGACGACGATGTCGCAAGCCGCCGTGAGCCCCACGCCGCCGCCGAAGGCGGCGCCCTGCACGCGCGCGATCACCGGCCGGGAGCAGGAGTGCACCGCATGGAACATGCGCGCGACCTGGAGCGCGTCGGCGTGATTCTCGGCATGACTGAAGCCGGACATCGCGCGCATGTAGTTGAGATCGGCGCCCGCACAGAAGACCTCGCCACGCGCGGCCATGATCACGACGCGCACGTCCGGTGACGCCTCCACATCCGCGAAGGCGGCAGAGATCTCTCCGATGAGCTCATCGTTGAAGGCATTGCGCACGGCAGGCCGGTTGAGCCAGATCCAGCGCACGGCGCCGCGGGTGTCGATCTCGAGATGTCGATAGGCGGGCATGGCGGCGACTCGTTCGCTCACATTCGGAAGACGCCGAAGCGTGTCTCGGGGACTGGTTGTTGCAGCGAGAGCGCGAGGCCGAGCGCCAGACAGCGGCGCGTGTCGGCCGGATCGATCACGCCATCGTCCCAGAGACGCGCGGTAGCGTAGTACGGATTACCCTGCGATTCGTATTGCTCGCGGATCGGCGCCTTGAACGCGGTCTCTTCTTCCGGGCTCCAGGTTGCGCCCCTGGCTTCGATGGAGTCGCGGCGCACGGTCGCGAGCACGTTCGCGGCCTGCTCGCCGCCCATCACCGAGATGCGCGCGTTGGGCCAGGTCCACAGGAAACGCGGCGCGTAGGCGCGGCCGCACATGCCGTAATTGCCCGCGCCGAAGCTGCCGCCGACGATCACCGTGAACTTGGGGACCTTCGCGCACGCAACCGCGGTGACCATCTTCGCGCCGTGCCGCGCGATGCCTTCGTTCTCGTATTTCCTGCCGACCATGAAGCCCGTGATGTTCTGCAGGAACACCAACGGGATCTTGCGTTGGCAAGCGAGCTCGATGAAGTGCGCGCCCTTCTGCGCGGACTCGGAGAACAGGATGCCGTTGTTGGCGAGGATCGCCACGCGCATGCCGTGAATGCGCGCGAAGCCGGTGACCAGCGTGCTGCCGAAGCGGGCCTTCCACTCGTCGAAGTCGCTGCCATCGACGAGCCGCGCGATGATCTCGCGCGCGTCGTAGGGTTTGCGCGTGTCGGTGGGGATGAGGCCGTAGAGGTCGTCGGCGGGGTACAGAGGATCGGGATCGGGGACGGAGTCATTTGACGGCGATCTCGAATCGTCACCAGATGAATCCGCCCCCAGTCCCGCCACGATCCGCCGCGCAATCCCCAATGCATGCGCATCGTTGTCCGCGAGATGATCGGCGACTCCGGAAATGCGCGCATGCACGTCGCCGCCGCCCAGCTCCTCGGCAGAGACGACTTCACCTGTGGCCGCCTTCACGAGCGGCGGGCCACCGAGGAAGATCGTGCCCTGGTTGCGCACGATGATGGATTCATCGCTCATGGCCGGCACATAGGCGCCGCCAGCGGTGCACGAGCCCATCACCACGGCGATCTGCGGAATGCCGGCCGCCGACATGTTGGCCTGGTTGTAGAAGATGCGGCCGAAGTGCTCCTGGTCCGGGAACACCTCGTCCTGGCTCGGCAGATGAGCGCCGCCGGAATCCACGAGGTAGATGCAGGGCAGCCGGTTTTCCTCCGCCACCCGCTGCGCGCGCAGATGTTTCTTGACGGTGATCGGGTAATACGTGCCGCCTTTCACCGTCGCGTCGTTGCACACCACCAGGCATTCGCGGCCCGACACGCGGCCAATGCCCGTGATGATGCCCGCCGACGGCGATTCATCACCGTACATGCCCTGGGCCGCGAGCGGCGAGAGCTCGAGAAAAGGCGAGCCCGGGTCCAGCAACATCTCGACGCGATCGCGCGGCAGCAATTTGCCCCGCGCCACGTGTTTGGCGCGCGCGGCCTCTCCGCCGCCACGGCTCACGGCCGCCTGCCGCGCCTTCAATTCGTCGACCAGCGCCCGCATCGACGCCGCGTTCGCGGCGAACTCGGGACTTCTCCTATCGACTTTGGTTTCGAGCAGCGGCATGATTGTCGGACAATAGTACAACCCGTTATTTGAAGGCAAGCGTGAACAACCCTCACCTCTTCGACCGCTGCGATTTCGACTTCGGCCTGGGCGAGGAGCTCGACGAGGTCCGTAACCAGGTGCGACGCTTCGCGCGCGAGCGCATCGCGCCGCGGGCCGAAGAGATCGACCGCAGCAACGAATTCCCGCGCGACCTCTGGCCCGAACTCGGCAACGCCGGCTTGTTAGGCATCACCATCCCGGAACGCTGGGGCGGCGCCAACCTCGGATACCTGGCGCACATCGTCTGCATGGAGGAGATCTCGCGCGCCTCCGGATCGGTCGGCCTCTCCTACGGCGCGCACTCCAATCTCTGCATGAACCAGATCGCGCTCAACGGCAACGACGCGCAGCGCGACCGGTACCTGCCGAAGCTCGTGTCCGGCGAACACGTGGGCGCGCTCGCCATGAGCGAGCCCGGCGCGGGTTCCGACGTGGTGGGCATGCAGCTGCGCGCGCCTGCCTGCGACGGTGGTTATCGCCTCACCGGCCGCAAGATGTGGATCACCAACGGCCCGGATGCGGACGTACTCGTCGTCTACGCGAAGACCGATCCCGCGGCCGGTCCGCGCGGCATCACCGCCTTCATCGTGGAAAAGGACTTCGAGGGTTTCTCCACCGCGCAGAAACTCGACAAGCTCGGCATGCGCGGCTCCTCCACCTCGGAGCTGGTATTCGAAGACTGCTTCGTGCCCGAAGCCAACGTGCTCGGCCAGGTGAATGGCGGCGTGCGTGTGCTCATGAAAGGCCTCGACTACGAACGCGCCGTGCTGGGCGGCGGGCCGCTCGGCCTCATGGCCGCGGCTCTGGACTTGGTCCTGCCTTACGTGCACGAGCGCAAGCAGTTCGGCCAGCCCGTGGGAACGTTCGAACTCATGCAGGCCAAGATCGCGGACATGTATGCCTCGCTCAATGCCGCCCGCGCCTATTCGTACGCCATCGGCCGGGCTTGCGATGCGGGGCGCTGCTCGCGGCAGGACGCCGCGGCGGCCATCCTGTTCGGCGCCGACCACGCCACGCAGAATTGTTTGCAGGCGATCCAGGCGCTGGGTGGCAACGGCTACATCAACGATTACGCCGCGGGCCGCCTGCTGCGCGACGCCAAGCTCTACGAGATCGGCGCAGGCACGCAGGAGATCCGCAGGATGCTCATCGGCCGCGAGATCTATGAGGCCACCTCGTGATCGTCCGCAAGAAGACGACCGTCCGGCAGCCCGCCGCGGCCGCCCCTGCCGCCAGCTTCGAGCCCATTCGCGTCGAGCCTGCCTACCGTAAGGTGGCGGCGGCGCTGCTCGATCGCATCACCACGCGGGCGCTGAACCCGGGCGAACGCCTTCCCGCCGAGATGGAACTGGCGAGGCAGTTCGGTGTTCACCGAGGCACGGTGCGAGAAGCCCTGCGCGAACTCGAAACCAATGGCGTGCTCAAGCGCGAGCGCGGCTCGAAACTCATGATGGTGACGCGGCCTGCGCGCGGCGCGGTCGCGGCCGGCGTCTCACGCGCCATGGCGCTGCACGATGTCAGCTATCACGACATCTGGGAGGCGCTCACGGCCATCGAGCCTCCCATGGCCGCCGCCGCCGCGCGGCGCCGCAAGCCTCGTGATCTCACCCGGCTGGAAGCGCTGGTGGCCAAGCACGACGAAGGCCTGGACACGGCCGACATCGTCGAGCAGACCGCCGAGTTCTTCCGCGCCATCGGCGAGGCGACGCACAACGGCGTCTTCATGCTCGCGCACGAGCCCATGCTCGAACTGCTGGTGCCCGCGCTCGGCGCCATGATCGACGAAGTACCGCAGGCCAGCGGGCGCATCGCCACCGCCCAGCGCAAACTGCACGCCGCGATCCGCAGCCAGGACGCGTCGTTGGCGCGGGACTGGATGGCCAAACACATCCGCGACTTCCGCCGGGGTTTCGAAATCGCGGGCATCGAGCTCGAGCAACGCGTCGGCAGTCATTAGCCCCTGGCGGCTGTCACGGGATTGCGGCTCGTAGCATGTAAAACCGGCTCTTCCGTCCCCGATTCCCGAAGTTAGAATCCGGCATCGCTTGGGAGGGCGCTGGATTGAACTCACTACTTCGCGCGGTGCGCCGGTCGGCGGCCCTGCTTCTCGTCTGCCTGGCATCCCCCAGCTTCGCCCAGAACGCGGAGCCGCCCAGGGATCTGCGGCCACCGACACTCGACGAGCTGTACTCCGAACTTTCGCTGGTCGATACCGCCATCTCGCCGGGAGGCCGGTACGTGGCGGCGATCGTGCGCCGACAGAAAGACGACATCCTCGTGGTGTTCGACCTCACCACCAACGAACGCAAGATCCTGCAGCGTGTGGGCTTCGACGAAGCCGGCAAAGAGCTGATGCTCTACATGGTGACGGTGGTCTGGAAGACCGATGACAAGTTGTTGCTGCGGCTGCGTGTCCGTCCCGAAGACGCGCTGAACTTCTTCACGGTTTCCAGCGCGCGAATCTCCAAGCTTGGCGACCGGCTTTTCTCGATCGACCGCACCAACGGCAAGGCGTTGGCGCTGCTCGGTGACAATCGCGGCTCCGCGCTCGAAGGCGCGTTCAATCTCGGCGACGTGAAGAGCCTCCTGCCCAGGGATCCGCAGAACATCCTCATGGAGGTGGAAGGCTTCAATGGCCGCAGCCTCTTCAAGGTGAACATCGACTCCGGCCGCGGCGAGCTCATCGAACGCCCCTCCGAAAGCGTCGTCACCTGGTGGCTCGACCTCGAAGGCAGTCCCGTGGTGCGCATGTCGCTGACGAACCGCACCGTGCGTCTGCATCGCAAGGACGAGGGGAAGTGGCGCGAGTTCTACCGCATGCGCCTGCGCGATCTCGAGGAGGCGCCCGAATACGAAGCCATCGGCGCTTCTTCCGATCCGGACAAGTACTACGTGCTGGCGCACCCTCCGGGCCATGACCGCACGGGCATCTATCTATACGACCTGAAGAAGGAGCAGTTCGGCGAGCCCATCATCGAACATCCGGTCTACGACATCGAATCGGCCAGCATCACGCGCGACGGCACCCGCGTGCAGCGTTACTGCTACTACGCACACGTGCGCATCTGCGAATTCACCGACCCGAAGATCAACGCGCACATGAAGGGCCTGCGCAAGTATTTCGAGGAGTCGGCGAACCTCTACGTGTTCGATTCGTCGGAGGACGGCAAGAATTTCCTGCTGCTGGTCGAAGGCCCGAGCGAATGGCCGGCGTTCTACTACTACCAGACCGAGAAGAAGGACATCCAGCAGGTCGGCGCGATGCGCAAGGTGCTCGAGGAGCGCGCCAGGCCCAAGGCCTCGGCGATCACCTGGAAATCCCGCGACGGCAAGGAGATCTCCGGTTATCTCACGACCCCCGCCAGCGCCACCGCGGTGGCCAAACTACCGCTCGTCGTCTATCCGCACGGCGGTCCCGAGGCGCGGGACCATCTGAGTTACGACCGTTGGGTGCAGCACTTCGTCGCGCGGGGTTACGCGGTGTTCCAGCCGAACTTCCGCGGCAGCGCGGGCTTCGGGCGCGCGTTCGCCGAGAGCGGCTACGGCCAATGGGGCGCCGCCATGCAGGACGACATCACGGAGGGTGTGAAGTCGCTCGTCGACAAAGGCACGGTGGACCCCGCGCGCGTCTGCATCGTCGGCGCTTCTTACGGCGGCTACGCCGCACTCGCCGGCGCGTCGCTCACACCCGATGTCTACCAGTGCGCGGTGTCGATCGCCGGCATCTCGGATCTCGAGGACATGATCTCCTGGTCGCGGCGCACCTATGGCTCGGACTCCGAAGTGCTCAAGTACGTGCACAAGGTCATGGGCGATCCGGAAAAGGACGCAGAGCGGATTCGCGCCACCTCGCCCGCGCAACACGCCGCGAAGGTCAAGATCCCCGTGCTGCTGGTGCATGGCACGGACGACGCGATCGTGCCGATCGCGCAGTCGCGCACGATGAAGAAGGCGCTGGAGAAGGCCGGCAAGAAGACCGAACTCATCGAGCTCGAGAAAGAAGGGCATTCCGGCTGGGAGATGTACAACGAAGTGCGCGTGCTCAAGGCGATCGACCAGTTCCTCCGCACGAGCATCGGTTCGGCCTCGGCTGCCGCAGCGTCGAACAAGTGAGAGCCACCGCTCGGCGCATTGTCAGACCTTTCCGCCCCGCAGAAGTGGTACAAATCCGCTTCTCCGAACTCACGGAAAGCCTGCCATGCAAAACGATCACTCACGCCGCGACTTCCTGAAGACTGGCGCCGCCGCGGCGGCGGCGTTCACCATCCTCCCCGGTGGTTCCTATGGCCGCACCCGCAAGATCTCCGCCAACGATCGCGTGAACATCGCGACCATCGGCTGCGGCGGCATGGGCCGCGCCAACCTGCAGGCGCTTTCGAGCATGAACCACGTGGCGCTCTGCGACGTCGACTGGGCGTACGTGGACACGCGCTTCGCAGACATCGACACGCAGATCGCGAATGCCAACAAACGCGCGACCGACGCCACGGATCCCGTGCAGAAGGAGCGCAATCTGCAGCAGGTCAAGGACTGGCAGGCCCTGCAGGCGCAGATTCCAAAGGCGAAGCGCTTCACCGATTACCGCGAGATGCTCGAGAAGCAGAAGAACATCGACGCGGTGGTGATCGCCGGCCCCGATCACACGCATGCCATCCAGGCGTTGGCCGCCATGGATCTCGGCAAACACGTGTACGTGCAAAAGCCATTGTGCTGGTCCGTCGAGGAGTGCCGCGTGCTCACCGCGCGCGCCGCCAAGACGAAGGTGCAGACGCAGATGGGCAACCAGGGCCATTCCTCGGACGACGCGCGCAAGGTCAACGAATACATCCAGTCGGGCGCCATCGGCACCGTGACGGAAGTACACGTGTGGACCAATCGTCCGCTCGCGTACTGGCCGCAAGGAATCCCGCGTCCTGCCCCGCTGCCCGCGAATGCCGGATCGCTGCCCTGGAACATGAACGGCGTGTGGACGCGCGCTGCGGGTTCTTTCGGCAGCTTCCCGCCGCCGGACAAACTCGCCTGGGACCTGTTCCTCGGCCCCTCCCGCCAGATCGACTATCACCCTATCTACCACCCGTTCAACTGGCGCGGCTGGACCGACTGGGGCGTCGGCGCCATCGGCGACATGGGCGCGCATCTCATCGATTCCTCGTTCTGGGCGCTGGATCTCGACTACCCGACCAGCGTCGAGACCACGTCCACGCCGTACAACAAAGAGACCTATCCACTCGCGACCACGACTCACTACCAGTTCGCCGCCAGGGGCTCGCGCCCGGCGGTGAAGATGACCTGGTATGACGGTGGCCTGCTGCCTGCCAAGCCCGAGGAAATGGGCGAAGAGGAATTGAACAAGGGTGGCGGCGTGTTGTTCGTGGGCACGAAGGGCAAGCTGCTGCACGACACCTATGGCTTCAACCCCCGGTTGTTGCCCAAGTCGCTGCACGACAGCGTGGGCACGCCGCCGCAGAAGTACGAACGCATCAAGACCAGCCACGAGATGAACTGGATCGATGCCATTCGCGGCACGCAGAAAACCACGAGCCCGTTCGACTATTCGGCCAAGCTCACCGAGATCATGCTGCTCGGAGTCGTGGCGTTGAACGCAGGGAAGAAGATCCAGTACGACGGCGCGAACATGAAGATCACCAATGTGGCCGATTCGGATGCGCTGCTGAAGCGGGCGTATCGGGAAGGCTGGAAGCTGAGCTGATCGCCTTTCGGCGGGAATAAGTCTCAACTTTCCCTACTCGCGGGCGCCCACGGCCCGCGAGTTTCGTTTGTCCTCCGTTAAGTTCCGCTCACGACGTCCGACGTCGCAGGAATCTTCAGGAGGAAGAAATGAAATGGACTGCACTGGTCGCCGCTTCGGCGATGACGATCTCGAGCCTCTCAGGCGCTGCGCCCAAGGGCGCCGCCGCGGAATCATCCACGGACCTTCTCCGGCCCCGGCAACTTCAGAAATCCCTCAAACCCGCCGAACTCCCGCCGCTGCTGGCGCCGGGCATCGGTATCGCCTTCGCGCCTTCGGTGGAAGACGTGGGCGATCCGGACTCCTTCGGCAAGAACGTCACGTGGTTAGGGCTGGCGCAGACCCAGGGCGTGGCCATCCAGGACGATTGCACGGGCAGCGATCCCACGGTGGAGCGCTGCATCGTGGGCGCGCCCGCGCCCGCGCCGACCGTCTTCGACGAAACGGATCTGGCCACGATCAACCTCCCGGCCAAGGCGACCAAATCGCTGCTCTGATTCACTTTCACGCCGTCGATCGCTCTTCAGTGGCAGAACCCGCTCGCGACACCGGCGACTGCGCGCTTTTCGGCGAGTTCGATCATCGACATCGAGAACTCGCTGCTCGACGATCCCGCGCTCGTCGATCCGGGCACCGGCCTGCCGTTCGGCGGAAAGTTGTCGCTGGGATTGAGCACGTACCACGACTCGCACACGCTGCAACCCGGGGAGTTCGAGAGCAAGAACTTCTTCCTTACGCGCGCCTGCATCGCTGGTCTCGTGAGCAAACGCGCGTTGGTCGACAACTATGGCCTCACGGAAGTCCAGGCCAGGGAGTTCTTCAAGCGGCCCATGACGATCCGATTTGGCGCGCGCGGCTCCGTCGCGCTCGCCAGCTATGCGAACTACTTCTACGGCATCCGTCTATACGGTGACTGACCCACGAGGAAGCTGACAAACAACCCCGGTCGCGCACGGAAATGATTTCCGCGCGCAACCACCCTGGGGCTTCGTGCGTTCATTCGTGCGAGGCCCTTTTTTTTTGGAGCCGGGCGGACCGAGAGACGTTCGCGAGACGTGCGATGGCCGCCACCGCTCGACGTGAGTGCCGGCTCGCCATGGCAAACCGCCGTGCGCCGCTTTGCATAACGTGGCAATCGCGCCCGAGTGACGGAAAACATTTCGGTCTGAAGAGGAACCCTGGGCTATGCTTGGCACCGATGGATTCCACCGAGCTGCAACGCCTCCGCGACGCGATCGTCCGCGATCCCGTCAACGCCGAGCTCCGGTACTTGTTAGGTGCGGAACACGCGCAGCGTCGCGAGTATCCCGAAGCCGTCGCCGCCATGCGCAGCGCGCTCGACATCAACCCCAAGCTCCACTTCGCACGTCTCCAGCTGGGCCTGCTCTATCTCACGATGTCGCAGCCCGACCACTCGCTCGCAGTGTGGGCTCCGCTCGAGGAACTCGACGAGAATGCCGCTTTGAAGGCGTTCAAGCGCGGCCTCGAGGCGCTGATCCGCGATGACTTCCCGACCTGCATCGGCTATCTCAAGCAGGGCATCGATCTCAACAAGCACAACGCCACGCTCAACGACGACATGACGCTGCTCATCGAGCGTGTGCGGGATGGCAGCGTGATCGGCCCGCCCGTGGCAGTGACTCCGGAGAGTGATTTCGCCCGGTTCGGCGCGCCCAGCGATACCCGCCACTGATCCTTCGGGTCCCAGGTCCGCCCGGCGCCACCCGCTCCTCGTTTCGCTGGCTTCTCAATGAGGAGCCTTTCTTGCAGACTCCGGGCATGTCGCATGCCGCGGACTTCAGCCTGCCCTCCTGGGCCTATACCGACCCGGAATTCCTGGCGCTGGAACGCGAACGCATCTTCCGCCCCTCCTGGCAGGTGATCTGCCACCTCTCCGAGATCCCGAATCCCGGCGACTACCAGTGTTTCGATTTCATCGGCGAGATGTTGTTTGCCATCCGTGGCGCCGACGGCGAGGTCCGCGCCTTTCACAACGTCTGCCGCCACCGCGCCGCGCGGCTGCTCGACGGCCCGCGCGGCAATTGCACGCGACGGATCATCTGCCCCTATCACGCCTGGTCCTATGACCTTCAAGGCAAGCTGGCGTCCGTGGGCGGCGATCGCAGCGCCTTCCCCGATCTCGACATCTCGCGCGAATCGCTGGTCCCCGTGGAGATGGAGATCTACGCCGGCTTCGTATTCGCGCGCGTGCAACGCGGCGGCCCGAGCGTCAAGGACATGCTGGCGCCGTACGCCGACGAGATCGCGACGCACGAGTTCGAGAAGCTCCAGCCCATCGGCCGCGTGGTACTGCGCCCGCGGACGGTGAACTGGAAGAACGTCGGCGACAATTATTCCGACGCGCTCCACATCCCGGTGGCCCATCCAGGCCTCACCAGGTTGTTTGGCGCCTCCTATCGCGTGGAATCGAAGGAATGGGTGGATCGCATGTCGGGGGACCTCTCGGACAAGCCTTCGAAGAACTGGGCGGAGCGCGTCTATCAAAAGTATCTGCCGGATGCGCCCAACCTCGCGCCCGACAAACGCCGCTCCTGGGTGTACTTCAAGCTGTGGCCGAACTTCGCGTTCGACGTCTATCCCGACCAGGTGGACATCATGCAGTGGTTGCCGTTATCGCCGACGACGTGCCTGATTCGCGAGATCGGCTACGCAAAGCCCGATGCCCGCCGCGAGATGAAAGTGGCGCGTTATTGCAACTGGCGCATCAACCGCCAGGTGAACGCCGAAGACACGGTGCTGATCCAGCGCGTGCAGGATGGAAGGGCATCGGGCAGCTACCAAGTCGGACCGCTGGCTGCGGGCGAAGTGGCGCTGCGCAGCTTCGGAACGCGGCTGCGGTCGTTGATCCCCGAGAGCAATCTGCCCTCGCCGCCTCCCGCCGGATGGTCCCGGACCGCGGTGAGAGCGTAGTTCGCGGGTGGCCGGCAAGCGCAAGCTCGGGCCGGTCCTCGCTACTGTCGTCGTCGCCGGCAACATGATCGGCTCGGGCATCTTCATGTTGCCTGCGACGCTGGCCGGCGTCGGCAGTCTCACCGTACTCGGGTGGCTCATCGGCACCATCGGCGCGCTCGCGCTGGCGTTGTTGTTTGGCAGGCTCGCGCAACGCAAGCCCATGGCCGGCGGTCCGGCGACCTACGCGTTCGATGCGTTCGGGCCGTTCGCGGGCTCGCAGGCGGCGCTGTGGTACTGGGCGGCGTGCCTCGTGGGCAACGTCGCCATCGCGACCGCCGCGTCGAGTTATCTCGCTTCTTTCCTGGGTTGGCAGACGGGCCCGGCCACGGGTGCGCTGTTCACCATCGTGTTGTTGTGGCTGGTCACGTTCGTGAATCTCGTGAGTCCACGCTTCGTGGGCCAAGTCGATGGCCCTTTGCTCGTAGCCGGCATGATCCCGCTGCTGCTCGCCATCACCGTCGGATGGACTGCCTTCGATGCCGGACAATTCCGGGAATCCTGGAACGTATCGGGTGAGCCGCTGTACAAAGCGCTCCCCACTTCGCTGGCGCTGGTGTTCTGGGCCTTCACCGGACTCGAGAGCGCCTCGGTGGCGGCGGCCGTGGTAGAGAACCCGGAAAAAAACGTGCGGATCGCGACGATTGCCGGCGTCCTGATCGCCGCCGTGGTCTACATCGCGGCCAGCATCGTGATCTTCGGACTCGCGCCGGCCTCCGAGCTCGCCGCCTCGCAGGCACCGTTCGCGCTGGCGGCGTCGAAGTCGCTGGGGCCCGCGGCGGGCTGGGTGGTCGCGCTGTGCGGCGGACTCAAGGCGCTGGGCACACTCGCGGGCTGGGTGCTCATGACTTCGCAGGTGAGCCGCGCGGCGGCCGATCATGGGCTGCTGCCACAGATGTTCGCGCGCACGCGCGCGGGGGATACGCCGGTCGCGGGATTGTTCGTCGCCGGCTTGTTAGGCACGGCGATGATCACGCTCACTATCGCGCCCACCTTGGGCAAGCAGTTCGGCTATCTGTCCGAAGCCTCGACCCTGTTCGCGCTGCTCACCTACCTGGGCGCCTGCGCCGCGGCGCTTCGCTATCGCTCGATGGGTATCCGCGGCGAGACCGGACTCGCGGTGATCGGCGGCGTCTTCTGCATCGCCGTCATCGCGATGTCGACGCGACCGGTGCTCAATGCCTTCCTGATCAGCCTCGTGATATTCGCGCTGCTGTATTGGCCGCTGCGCAACCGGCGCTATCTATTGCCCGACCCGGCGGTCCGCACGGGAGAATTCTCCCGCCTGCGCGAACGCCACGACGATCCACAGAATCGTTGAGGGCCGGCCTAGCCGACCAACCGGCGCGCATGCCAGCCGATGTGCTGGCTGATGAAACTCTGGATGAAGAAATACCCGTGGTCGTAACCCGGACGCTGCCGCAGGTCCAACTGCTGTCCCGCGACTTTCGCCGCATCTACCAACAACTCCGGCTTGAGCTGTTCGGCCAGGAATTTGTCGGCCGTGCCCTGATCCACGCGGATCGTGTCCGGAAATTTCCTGCCTGCCTTGAGCAGCTCGACCGCGTCGTAGGCTGCCCACGCGGTTCTGTCAGCGCCGAGATATCCCGTGAACGCCTTGTGGCCCCACGGCGCCTGGGAAGGCGCAACGATGGGCGCGAACGCGGACACGCTCTTGTACTTGTCCGGATTCTTGAGCGCGATCGTGAGCGCGCCATGCCCGCCCATGGAATGACCGAAGATTCCCGAGCGCGTGGTATCCGCCTGGAAGTTGGCCGCGACGAGCTGAGGTAGCTCGTCCACCACGTAGCTGTACATCTTGTAGTGCGCGTTCCATGGGGGTTGCGTCGCATCCAGGTAGAACCCGGCCGCGATGCCGAAGTCCCAGGAATCACGATCGCCCGGCAACTCAACCCGCGGACTGGTGTCCGGCGCGACCAACAGGATTCCGTGTTGGGCCGCGTACTGCAGCGCGCCGGCCTTGATGGCGAAGGTCTCCTCGGTGCAGGTGAGTCCCGCGAGGAAATACAACACCGGCACCTTCCCGGTCGCGGCTTGCGGCGGCACGTACACCGCGAACTTCATCTCGCAGTGGTTGGTGGTGGATTGATGCTTGTAATAACCCAGCGTACCGCCGTGCGCCGCGTGCTGGGACAGGGTTGTCAGCGTCATGTCGGTCAGAACGTCACGACGGAGCGGATGGACTCACCCTTGTGCATGAGATCGAAGGCATCGTTGATCTTGTTCAACGGCATGACGTGCGTGATGAGGTCGTCGATGTTGATCTTCTTGTCCATGTACCAGTCGACGATCTTCGGCACGTCGGTGCGGCCGCGCGCGCCGCCGAAAGCCGTGCCTTTCCACACTCGGCCCGTGACGAGCTGAAACGGCCGGGTCTTGATCTCCTGACCCGCGCCTGCGACGCCAATGATGACCGACACGCCCCAGCCGCGATGACAGCACTCGAGCGCGGCGCGCATGAGGTCCACGTGGCCGACACATTCGAATGAGTAGTCCGCACCGCCACCGGTGAGCGACACCAGATAAGGCACGAGATCACCCTGGACCTCCTTCGGGTTCACGAAGTGCGTCATGCCGAACTTCTCGGCCATGGCCTTGCGGCCGGAATTGATGTCCACGCCGACGATCATGTTGGCGCCCGCCATGCGCGCGCCCTGGATCACGTTGAGACCGATGCCGCCGAGTCCGAACACGACGACGTTCGCGCCGGGCTCGACCTTCGCCGTGTTGATCACCGCGCCGATGCCGGTGGTAACGCCGCAGCCGATGTAGCAGACCTTTTCGAAAGGCGCGTCCTCGCGGATCTTCGCGAGCGCGATCTCGGGCAGCACCGTGTAGTTGGAGAACGTGCTGCAGCCCATGTAGTGGTGCACCTTCTCGCCGTTGATCGAGAAGCGGCTCGTGCCGTCGGGCATCACGCCCTGCCCCTGCGTCACGCGGATCGCCTGGCACAGGTTGGTTTTTCCGGAGAGGCAGTACTCGCACTGGCGGCATTCGGGCGTATAGAGGGG
>JBKPPO010000133.1:0-5559 GCA_046733635.1 Pseudomonadota bacterium
TGGCGGAGAGAGAGGGATTCGAACCCTCGAAGGGCTTTTGGCCCTTACACCCTTAGCAGGGGTGCGCCTTCGACCACTCGGCCATCTCTCCGGGGGGCGCAATCATATTGGCCGGAGAGCGATCTGGCAAAGAAAGGGACGAAAAGACGGGAAACGAGCGGCCGGTGCCCGTCTTTGGCCGGGATCAGGCCGGCAAGGTCTCCCGGCGGGTGGCCGGCTCGTCGTTCGCGCCTTCGGCGGCCCCTTGGCCGCTCTTGATGCGCTCGAAAATCTCTTCACGGTGAACAGCCACGTGCTTCGGCGCATTGATGCCGATGCGCACCTGGTTTCCTTTCACACCAAGGACCGTCACGGTGACGTCCTCGCCTATGACTACTGATTCACCAACTCGTCGCGTCAAAATGAGCATGTTGAGGGCCCTCCGCGGAGCCTCTTTATCTTGAGCGTTGATGCCATTTGGACCCCCGCAACTGCGGACAAACAGCGTGGCGAGACCTTAACACCTGTATGCGGCTGGGGTCACGTAGCCACCTCTCATAACGCAGAGGACAGTAGCTACGACGAGAGTCGCAAATCTTTGTGCAGAGATTTGACACAACTTTCGAGGCGATCTTCGGGAACCAACACGGCGATCTTGATCTCTGAGGTCGAAATCAAAAGGGCCTTCACGCCCTGCCTCGCAAGCGATTCAAAGAGTTGCGTGGCCACGCCGGCATGCGAGCGCATGCCCACACCCACCACGGCCAATTTGGCCACCTTGTCGTCGCCGCTCAGGCGGGCGCCCGGAAACTCTTCGGCCACGTTGCGCGCCAGCCGTTGCGCTTCGAGGTAATCGTCGCGGTGCACCGTGAACGAGAGGTCCTTAAGGCCCTCTCTGCCGGTGGCGAGCACGATCATGTCAACTTCTATATTGGCGACGGAGATGGGTTTGAGCACACGCGCGACGCAATCCGCAGTGTCGGGCAATCCGGCGATCGTGATCTGGGCTTCGTCGCGATTGAACGCGAGACCGGAGATGAGTGGGGCTTCCACGTTGGGATCCTCCTTGCAGATGAGCGTGCCCGGTCCGGGACGGAACGATGAGAGCACTCGCAGCGGCACGTTGTACTTCGCGGCGAATTCCACGGAGCGCAGATGGAGCACGCGTGAGCCCTGTCCGGCGAGTTCGAGCATTTCTTCGAACGAGATGCGGTCGAGGCGGCGCGCCTCGGGAACCATGCGAGGGTCGGTGGTGTAGACGCCGTCGACGTCGGTGAGGATCTGGCACTCGTCGGCCTTCAACGCGACCGCGAGTGCGACGGCGCTGGTGTCGGAGCCGCCGCGTCCGATCGTGGTGATGTCGCCGTCGTCGTCGACACCTTGAAAGCCCGCGACGACGGGCACGATGCCGGCGTCGATGGTTTCTCGAAGGCGCGTGGTCTCCACATCGGTGATGCGCGCTCGCCGGTGGATATTGGTGGTGCGCACGCGGATCTGGCTGCCGGTGAACGAGCGCGCCGGAATGCCGCGTTCACACAGCGCCATCGCGAGCAGTGCGATCGATACCTGCTCGCCGGTGGACAGGAGCACGTCCATCTCGCGAGCGTTGGGCTCACGCGCGATGCCGGCGGCGAGATCGACGAGGCGATCGGTGGAATCGCCCATGGCGCTGACGACCACTGCGATGCGGTCGCCGCGCTCACGCACGGCGGCAACCTTCTCGGCGACCCGCTGGATGAGTTCCACCGAGCCCACCGAGGTGCCGCCGTATTTCTGGACGATGGTTTTCATGCCCAGAACTTTGCGCGCGGATGCGGCCGCATCCACGGCGCACCGGTGATCAATTGTGACGAGGTCTCACGCACCGAGCTTGGCGCGCACGAATCCTTCCACGCTCTGCAGAGCGGCAGGCAACGCCGCCGGATTGTTGCCGCCCGCTTGCGCGAAGTCCGGGCGGCCGCCGCCCTTGCCTCCGACCTGGCCGGCCACGTTGCCCACGAGTTCGCCGGCCTTGACCTTACCCACCTGGTCGGCGGTGACGCCGGCCACGAGCGTGATCTTGTTAGTGGCGTCGACCGACGCGAGCACGATCACGGCGCTCTTGAGCTTGTCCTTGAGCTGATCGACGGCGTTGCGCAGCGCGCCGGCATCGGCGCCATCCACCTGCGCGGCGATGAGCTTCACGCCCGCTAGATCCTTGGCGCCCGCCGACAGATCGGTGCCCTGCCCGCTCGCGAGTTTGTCCTTGAGCTGACGGTTTTCCTTTTCGAGCTGGCGAATGCGCTCGAGCGCATCCGCCACCTTGGCCTTCACGTCATCGCGCGTGCCGCGAACCAGGCCCGCGACTTCCTTCACGAGCTGATCGGTGTGCTCCACGTAGTCGAGCGCGCTTTCGGCCGTGATCGCCTCGATGCGACGAACGCCCGCGGCCACACCGCTTTCACTGAGGATCTTGAAGATGCCGATGTCACCCGCGCGGGCGACGTGCGTGCCGCCGCAGAGTTCCATCGAGAACTCACCCATGCGCAACACGCGCACGTCCTTCTCGTATTTCTCGCCGAACAGCGCGATGGCGCCCTTGGCCACGGCGGTGTCGTAAGGCATCTCGGCGGTTTCAGCCGCCGCGTTCGCGCGGATCTCGGCGTTCACGAGCCGCTCGACACGCTGCAGTTCTTCCGCGGTGATCGGCGAGAAATGCGCGAAGTCGAATCGCAGCCGGTCCGGCGCCACGAGCGAACCTTTCTGCTGGACGTGTGTGCCCAGCACCTTGCGCAGCGCCGCGTGAAGCAGGTGCGTCGCCGAGTGATTCGCGCGGATGGCGTTGCGGCGAGGGGCGTCCACTTGCGCCGCGAGCTTGTCGCCTACGGAGATCGTGCCCTTCTCCAATTGTCCCAGGTGGGAGAACGCGGTGCCGCGCTTCTGGGTGTCCGCGACGAGGAATCGCACATCGACGTTGCCGAGTTCGCCGGCGTCGCCGACCTGGCCGCCCGACTCCGCATAGAAAGGAGTGCGATCGAGCACGACCTCGCCTTCGTCACCGACGTTCAGCGTTTGTACCGAGGCGCCGTTCTTGAGCAGCGCCACGACGGTGCCGACATCCGAGACCTTTTCATAGCCGAGGAAATCGGTCTTGCCCTCGACCTTCACGCCCGAGCTCATGTCCATGCCGAACTTGCTGGCAGCCTGGGAATTCTCGCGCTGCTTCTGCATGGCCTTTTCATAGCCGGGCATGTCCACGGCGAGACCGCGTTCCCGCGCGATGTCCGCAGTGAGATCGGTGGGGAAGCCGTAGGTGTCGTGCAGCTTGAACACCGTGTCGCCGTCGATGGTTTTCCCGCCACCGAGCTTGCCGATGGCCGCGTCCAGGATCTCCATGCCCGTCTCGAGCGTGCGCTCGAACTGCTGGCCTTCCTTGAGCAGCACCTCGCGCACGCGCGCCTCGTTCTTCACGAGTTCGGGATAGGCCGAGCCCATCACCTTGACCAGCGTGGGCACGAGCTCATTGAAGAAAGTCGGGCTCTTGCCGAACTTGTGGCCGTGACGCATGGCGCGGCGCGCGATCCGGCGCAGCACATAGCCGCGGCCTTCGTTCGACGGGATCACGCCGTCCACCACGAGGAAGCTGCAGGCGCGGATGTGGTCCGCGATGACGCGCAGACTCGGGTTCGTGAGCTCGGTGGTCCCTAACAACCTTCCGGCCTCCCGGATGAGGTCCACGAAGATGTCGATGTCGTAGTTGTTGGTGACGCCCTGCATCACCGCCGTCACGCGCTCGAGGCCCGCGCCCGTATCCACCGAAGGCTTGGGCAGCGGATGGAGCTTGCCGTCGGCCGAACGATCGAACTGCATGAACACGAGGTTCCAGATTTCGATCCAGCGATCGCCATCGTCGTTCGGCGAACCCGGAGGACCACCGGGGATGTGCGCGCCGTGGTCGTAGAAGATTTCCGTGCACGGGCCGCAGGGGCCGGTGTCGCCCATCTGCCAGAAGTTGTCCGAGCCGCCACCGGGCTTGTCCCCGATGCGCACGATCTTCTCGGGCGGCAGGCCGATCATCTTGTTCCAGAGCTCGAACGCCTCGTCGTCGGTCTGGTAGACCGTGACCATGAGGCGCGCCGGGTCGATCTTCAGCGTGCCCGTGACGAAATCCCAGGCGAAGCGGATCGCGTCCTTCTTGAAGTAATCGCCGAAGGAGAAGTTGCCGAGCATCTCGAAGAACGTGTGATGACGCGCGGTGTAACCCACGTTCTCGAGGTCGTTGTGTTTGCCGCCGGCGCGCACGCAGCGCTGGCTCGAGGCGGCGCGCACGTAATCGCGCTTGTCGCGGCCCAGGAAGCAGTCCTTGAACTGCACCATGCCGGCGTTGGTGAACAGCAGCGTGGGATCGTTGCCCGGCACGAGGCTGGACGACGCGACCACGGTGTGGCCACGCTCTTTGAAGAAATCGAGGAACGCGCTGCGCACTTGCGCCGCGCTCATGAAAGGCGGTTTCTGGGACATGGGTCTACTAGCGGCCGGGTGGATCAGTCGCCGTCCGGAAGGTCGCTCTCCAGCGCGGCGCGGATATGATCCGTTGAAAAGCCCCGGTATTGCAAAAATCTGGCCTGTTTCGCCTTTTCCTTCCAATCCGTGGGGAGATCGGGGCCGAACTTGCGCCTCCGGGCTTCCCTGGCCAGCGCGACGAAGTCCGGGACGTCTTCGCCCGACTTGACGGCCTCCTCGATCTGTTCGGCCTTGAGGCCGGACCGGCGCAGCTCATTCCGGATACGGGCGGGCCCGTGCCCGCGCCGCGCCCGGTAGGCAACGACGTTTGCGCCGTATCGCTGGTCGTCGAGCTTGCGCGACTCTTCGAGATCGATGAGCGCGGGCTCGATGGCGCCTTCCTGGTAACCGCGTTCCTGCAGCTTCTTGCGAAGCTCCGCCGTGGAGTAGTCCCGGCGCGCCAGCAGCGCCACGGCATAGGCATACGAGTGGTTCGGGTCGACCGTCTCGATCTCGCTCAACGTCGGCTTTTTGCCCGGCCGCCGCATTCAGCTCTTGGGAGCGGAGTAGATGAGCTGGCCCGCGCGGAATACGCAGCGAACCTTGGCGAAATTCCTGACGTCCTCCGCCGGATCCGCCGCGAGCACCACGAGATCCGCATCCAGGCCCGCCTCGACGCGGCCACGGCGCGCGGATTCATTCCAGCGATCGGCCGGCGCCGTGGTGAGCGATGCGAGGATGTCCATCGCACTCATGCCCGCCTTCGACATCCACTCGTATTCCGCCGTGGGGTCGAACTCGCTCATGTAGCCCACGTCGGTGCCGAACAGGATCTGGCCGCCTGCGGCCTTGAAGGCGCGCAGTTCCTCGAGCGTGGCTTCGACCAGCATCTGGACGACGTTCTCGGGCACGCTTTGTTTGGCGAGTTCGTAGACCCAGAGCTTGAAGGTGGGAATCACCGACATCTTCTTCGCGACCATCTCGCGTACCAGCTCGCTCTCCCAGGGTGATTTCTCACCGAGCGTGGTGTGCACGATGATGTCCACGCCGGCATCCAGCGCGGCGCGGACGCCCGAGCGCGACGTGGGATGCGCTACC
>JBKPPO010000134.1:0-3356 GCA_046733635.1 Pseudomonadota bacterium
ATCGTGTACGTTGCCGTGGCGCTGCTGCTGGCCGCCCGGTGGCTGCGTGAGATGGAGCTCAGCTCAGCAGCTTTGCGTCGGCATTGAGCAGGCCCTCGTACCAACCGGAGATCGTTTGCAGGTGCTCGTTCTCCTGCTCGAGAGCCCGATCGAAGTGCGAGGCGAGCTCGTCGTTGCCGAGCGATGTCGCCAGCCGCGAGAGCATTTCCCAGCTCGCCACGTCGATGAGCTCGGCCGCGAGCAGTGAGCTCAGCGTCTGCGCGAGCGAGGTCCGCGGATCGGCGACCGATTGCATCAAGCCCATGGCCTGCACGCCGACGAGGTCGGCGCAGGGCGTCTGAGCGGTCGGGTCGGCGCCCAGTGTGAGGAGCGCCTGCCGCAACATCTCGGCGTGTTCGGCCTCCTGGTTGCGGATCTGCTTCATGCGTTCGAGCGTGACCGGCGTGCCTTGGGCGAGGGCGGCCGCTTTGACGAGCGCCGCATCATAGAGCCGCGTACCGCCCCGTTCGAACGCCATGCGCTCCGCTACCTTGTCGATGAACACCTGCAATCGATTGCCCGTGATCATCGCGGCGCCGCTCTTGAGCGCGCCGGACAGGGTGCCCGGCGGCGGAACGGAGCCGAGCGCATCCGCCTCGTTGACGTATTCGCGCCGCAGTTCGGCGATGAGCAGGGATTCCGGCTGGTCCGGATCGGTGGGCGCCACGATCGTGGCCGCGTCGCGCGCCGTCATCTTCGACATCTCGCCGTGGAAAGGCGACATCTGCATGCCCGTGCGGTTGTGGCCGAGCTTGGTGGGATCTTCCATTTCAGTCTCCGGATTCGGTGTCTTCAGGCGTTGACGACTTTGAGCGTGAGTTCGGTGCCGGGGCGCCAGGCATAACCCTGTGCGACGGTTTCCGAAGGCGAGCCCTGCGAGTTCATGTGCTGCCGGTAGGCGATCGACGAGGGGCCCTCGTCCTCGAGGTCGACGATCTCGGTGCCGTTGGCGCGCAGGTCGACCTCGCGCTCGAGCGTCGCGCGCACGAAGTCGCGATTGCTCTCGAACGGGATCGGCTCGGGCAGCGTGCGCGGAATCACTTCCTCCGGATCGCGCCGCTCGAACTTCTTGAAGAGTTCGGTCACGCGTGCGAACTGGCCGAGCTCGTAATCGAGCATGCGTTCCCAGATGGCGCGGATGCGCGCGTTGCTCTCCTGCTCGACGCAGCCGTAGTAGTTGTAGACCTCCATGGCCTCGTGCACGAGCCAGTTCTCGAGCAGCGTCTGCGAGGGATCGCTGAGGCTTTCGTACTGCGTCACGTGTTGTTGCTCGATCGAGGCGATCTCGGCGTACAACTGCCGCGCCACCGGGTCCGCGAACAGCGGGCCGATGTTCATGTAGTAGTTGTGCGTCTGCTGCTCCGCCGCCGTGAGCGAGAGCGCGTGCAGCTTGGTCAGCGGCGCCGCCGTGGTCTTGTCGAACGGCCGGCGCACGTCGTGTTCGGGCGCACGATGCTCCACGGCCGTGGGGCGGCCGGGGAAGATGTCGGTGTAACACTGCAGGATGTTGTTCGCGTCCTTGCCCTCGAGCCGATCGAGCAGCGCCGAATAGCGATGCATGTGATCGAAGTCCTCGAGCAGGCCGAAGCGCATGTTGGCCGCCACGTATTCATCGGGCTCGCGCTGCGCCATGGCGGCCGTCACTTCGATCGCCACCTGCTCGTAGGCGATGGTGGTCTCGAGCGGCGAATGATCCGCACCGAGCAGCCAGTTGATCATCGTGGCCTGGTGATGTTCCACGCGCCGGACTTCCGCAAGCGGGATCCGCAGCTCCTGGTTGAAACGCGCCGCGGCGTGCTGGAACCGGAAGGCCTCGTTCTCGACGCCGTTCATGAGGATGACGCGCACGCGCGTGAATGCGTCGTCGTCGAGTTTGCTGATGGGTTTCTGAACGAGTTCGCGCCAGGTGAAGCGCTGCTGCTCCACCGGGGTGCCCCGTTGGGCGTAGATGTCGAATGCCATGGCTTGCTCCTGGGGCTGGCGAGGTCTTCGTGGAGGAGAAGACTGAGTCCAGCGTGGATTTCGATCCACCCAGGGAGTCCGCCGCGAGCGGTAGGCGAGCATCGCCCGCGTATTCGATGTTTCCGGACTGGCGCACGCTCACTTCACTGACGGCGGCATGCGCACAAAAGAAAAACGCCATCACCGCGGACGGTGATGGCGTCGTTATCGCAGTTGCCGCGTGCGATCAGGCGGTCTTGGCGACCGGCCCGCGCTCGAGCACCGTCTTCAGGCGTTCGATCGACTTCTCGAGCGTCGCCATCGAGCAGGCGAACGAGGCGCGGAAGTGGCCCGGCGCGCCGAAGCCCGAACCCGGCACCACTGCGACGCCGGCTTCATTGATGAGCAGCTCGGCGAAGGCGTTGTCGTCCTTGATGCCGAAGGCGTGCATCGCGGCCGAGCAATCGGCCCAGGCGTAGAACGCACCGGCCGCGGGCAGCGCGACGATGCCCGGCAGGCGATTCAGCGCGTTGATGAAGTAGTCGTGGCGCTTCTTGAATTCCACGTTCATGTCGGACACGGGTTTCTGGTCGCCCACGAGCGCGGCGACGGCCGCTTTCTGCGTGATCGAGCTCGCATTGCTCGTGCTCTGGCCCTGGATCGTGGACATGGCGTTCACGATTTCCTTCGGACCACCGCAGTAGCCCAGGCGCCAGCCCGTCATCGCGTAAGACTTGGACACGCCGTTGATCGTGACCACGCGATCGTAGAGTTCCGGCGCGACGGTCAGCAGGCTGCAGAAGGGCTCGCTGCCCCACCAGATCTTTTCGTACATGTCGTCGGTGCCGATGACGATGCGCGGGTGCTGCAGGAGCACGTCCGCGAGCGCGCGCCATTCGGCCCGCGTGTACGCGGCGCCCGTGGGATTGCAGGGTGAGTTGATGAGCAGCAGGCGGGACTTCGGCGTGATCGACGCTTCGAGCTGGCGCGGCGTGATCTTGTAACCCTGCGAGGCCGGGCAATTCGGCGTCACGGGCAGGCCGTCGGCCAGCAACACCATGTCCGGGTAGCTCACCCAGTACGGCGCCGGGATGATGGCTTCGTCGCCCGGATCGAGCACGGCCATGCAGAGGTTGTAGATAGTCTGCTTCGCGCCCGAGCTCACCAGGATCTGGTTGCGCTCGTACGAGATCTGGTTGTCCTTCTTGAACTTCTCGATGATCGCGTCCTTGAGCTCGACGATGCCGTCGACGTTCGTGTAACGCGTGAAGCCCTTCTTGATGGCTTCCACGCCCGCATCGGCGATGTGCTTGGGCGTATCGAAATCCGGCTCGCCGGCCCCGAGGCCGATGATGTCCTTGCCCTCGGCCTTCAGT
>JBKPPO010000135.1:0-16254 GCA_046733635.1 Pseudomonadota bacterium
GAATTGCAGGACGAAGTCGGGCCCGGCAGCTTTGGTCTTGAATAGCTTCAGCCTCGAGTAGGCCGTGGCGGTGTTCGGCAGCGGCGGCGGTCGCTCACTCGGTGGACGGGGTCCGTCCTTCGGGTTCCGCTTTTTCTGCTACGCCGTCATCTCCGTCGTCCTGATGTTCTACGACAGCCGCGGCACGTGGCTGGAGACCGCCCGTTACGGTTTGCAGGCCGCTATCTACCCGCTGCAGCTCGCCGTGAACTCCCCGTCCGCGGCCTGGAACTGGCTCGAGGAAAGCTTCACCACTCGAGAAAAGCTGCAGGCCGAACTCGAGCAGGTGCGCAACCAGCTTCGCGATCAGCAATTGATCACGATGCGGCAGGCCGCGCTCGTGCAGGAGAACGCGGCGCTGCGCGGTCTCAATGCCGCATTGCCCGACGTCATCGAAAAGCGGCTGGTCGGCGAAGTGATCAATACCGACGTCTCCACCGATCAGCGCCAGCGGCTCATCGTCAATCGCGGCGGCAACAACGGCGTGTTGCGATCGCAGCCGGTGATCACCGGCACCGGCGTGCTGGGACAGGTGTTCCGCACGGGACCGTTCAGCTCCGAAATCATCCTCATCACCGATCCCGAACACGCCCTGCCCGTGCAGGTGGCGCGCTCGGGTGTGCTCACGATTGCGAATGGCACGGGCGAGACGCAGCAACTGCGGCTTCCCTACGTGCCGCTCAACTACGACGTTCAGGTGGGTGACCTCCTGGTGACGTCGGGCCTCGGCAAGGTGTTCCCGTACGGCCTTCCGGTCGCGCACGTCACCAAGGTGGAACGCGATCCCAAACAGCCGCTGGCCGTGATCCATGCGAAGCCCATCGCCTTCGTCGACGCGAATCGCGAAGTGCTGTTCATCTGGGCACGCGCGAATCACCCGGCTTCGCCCGGCACTCCCGCGCAACTGGCCGTGGAGGCGAAGACGCCATGAACTTCGCGCGCCGCGAACCGCGCTGGGCCGTGTTCTTCTCGGTGCTCATCGCGCTGATCCTCCAGGTGCTCCCGCTACCCGAATGGCTGTCCATCGTGCGGCCGTCGTTCATCGGGCTCGTCATCATCTACTGGAGCATCTTCGCGCCGCACGCCGGCGGCATCTTCGCCGCGTGGATCGCGGGCATCGCGCTCGATGTCTTCAAAGGTGAAGTTCTCGGCCAGAACGCACTCGCCATGGCGCTCGTGGCGTACATCGCCATGAGCTTGCACCAGCGGCTGCGCAACCAGACTCTGATCCAGCAATCGCTGTTCGTGTTCGCCGTGCTCACGCTCAACGAACTCGTGGTCTGGGGCATCGAAGGCTGGAGCGGCAACGGCGTTTCCTCCGCGTGGCGCTGGCTGCAGCCGGTGATCGGCGCCATGTTGTGGCCGTTCATCACCATGCTGGTGGGCCGCACCCACAGCCGAAACTGACGGGCCGCGTTCCATGGGCACCGTCCGCATCAAGGACCACTGGGGCGAGCAACGCATCTTCGAGAGCCGCGCGCTCGCGGCCAGCATCATCATCGGCCTGCTCACGCTCGTGCTCATCGGCCGGCTCGTGGTGCTGCAGGTCTCGCGCTACGACTACTACGCGGATCTCTCGCAGGGTAATCGCGTGCGCGTGGAGCCGTTGCCCGCCCCACGGGGCCTCATCCTCGATCGCAACCTGCAGGTGCTGGCGGAGAATCGCCCCGCCTTCCAGCTCGAGCTCGTGCGCGAACGCGTGCCCGACGTGGACGCCACGCTCAAGCGGCTGGTCGAAATCGGCGTGTTGCCCGAGGACGATCTCGACGACACGAGAAAGCTCGTGCGCTCGCGTCGCGGCTTCGAGAGCGTGCCGATCCGCCTGCGTCTCAGCGACGAGGAAATCGCGCGGTTCGCCGTGCACCGGTTCGAATTCCCGGGCGTGGACATCGCCACCCGTCTCACGCGTTTCTATCCGCACGGCGAACACGCCGTGCACGCGCTGGGCTACGTGGCCGCCATCAGCGAAAACGACGTGAAGCGGCTCGAGAAGGAAAACGAGATCTCGAAATACGCCGGCACCACGCTGATCGGCAAACTCGGCCTGGAAGCGTCGTACGAGAAGGAACTGCACGGCGCCGACGGCTCATCGCAGATCCTCGTGAACGCCGCGGGCCGCTCCGTCGAGCGCGACCTCGGCGGCGAACTCAAAAAGATCGATCCCATTCCCGGGCGCGACCTCGTCACCGCGCTCGACCTGCCCACGCAGCTCGTCGCCGAGCAGGGACTGATCGGCCGGCGCGGCGCCGTCGTGGCCATCGATCCCAACAACGGTGACGTGCTCGCGCTGGTATCCACTCCGGGCTTCGATCCCAACCCTTTCGGCCGAGGCCTCACACGGGCCGAGTACGCGGCGCTACGCGACAACATCGACGTGCCGTTGCTGAATCGCGCCATTCGCGGCGAGTATCCGCCCGGCTCCACCGTGAAACCGGTGATCGCGCTCGGCGGATTACAAGCCGGTATCACCACACCCCATCGGACCCGCGCCTGCGGCGGTTACTTCACGCTGCCCGGCTCCTCGCATCGCTTCCGCGACTGGCGCCCCGCCGGCCACGGCATCATGAACATGGAAGCGGCGATAGCGCAGTCATGCGACGTGTACTTCTATGAGCTGGCCACCATGCTGGGCGTCGACCGGCTCTCGGGATTCCTCGCGCACTTCGGCCTGGGTGCGGCCACGGGCGTGGACATCGATGGTGAGCGGCGCGGCATCCTGCCCTCGCCCGCGTGGAAGAAGCAGCGCTTCAAGAACCCCGCGAACCAGGTGTGGTTCCCCGGCGAGACGGTGATCTTCGGCATCGGCCAGGGCTACCTCATCGTCACGCCCATCCAGCTCGCCCACATGACCTCGATCGTGGCCTCGCGCGGCAAGAGCTACAAACCACGCCTCGTGAAAGCCTTCCGCGATCAGGCCACGGGCAAGATCGAGCCCGTCGCGCCGAACCTGCTCGAGGAAGTGGACGTGGCTTCGCCCGAAAACTGGCAGGTCGCCATCGATGGAATGGTGCGCGTGATGACCACCGGCACGGCGAGGCGCTACCAGGTAGGCGCGGAATATCAGATCGCCGGCAAGACCGGCACTGCCCAGGTGTTCACGGTCAAGCAGAACGAGAGCTACAAAGCCATGGAGTCGAGGCTCAACGAGCGGCTGCTCGATCACGGCTGGTTCATCGCCTTCGCTCCCGCTGACGATCCCAAGATCGCCGTCGCCGCGCTCATCGAGAATGGCAAACACGGCACGGCCGCCGCCGAGATCGTCCGCCGCGTGCTGGATCAATATCTGCTCGGCCGCACCACCACACCCGAGATCCCGCCACCCGTGCGCAACGCCGCGGGTGAGACCCTGCCGCCCGCCGCGGCCGGAGAAGAATGATGTTCGAACCCATCGAAGTCAGTTCGCGCGGTCGCCGCACCCTCACCATCGCCGGGCAGATGCTCGAGAAGCTGAAGCTCGACGGTCCGCTGCTCGTGGGCATCGGCCTCATCATCCTTTACGGACTCGTGGTGTTGTACAGCGCGTCTGGCCAGAACTTCGGCGTGGTACGCAACGGTGTGATCCGCGCGATGCTCGGCGGCTTCGCGATGTGTGTACTCGCGCAGGTGAAGCCCGCATTCCTGCGTCGCCTCGCGGCGCCGCTTTGGGCGATCGGAGTCATCCTGCTCATCGTCGTCGACGTGACCGGTTACATCGGCAAGGGCGCGCAGCGGTGGCTGGATCTCGGCTTCATCCGCTTCCAGCCTTCCGAGATCATGAAGCTGGCCGTGCCGATGACCTGCGCATGGTGGCTGCATGAGCGGCCGTTGCCGCCGAGCCTGGGACATCTCTGCGTCCTGTTCTTCGTGATCATCGGCATCCCCGCGGGCCTCACCATCATCCAGCCCGACCTCGGCACCGGCGGCCTGATCCTGATCGGCGGCGTCATGGTCATCCTCATGGCGGGCCTGCAGATCCGCATCATGGCCGGCCTCGCGGTGATCGCCGTCGCCGGCGCGTGGATAGGCTGGTACTTCCTGCACGATTACCAGCGGCAGCGCGTGTTCACGCTGCTGGATCCCGAATCCGACAAACTCGGCGCCGGATACCACATCATCCAGTCGCAGATCGCGATCGGCTCCGGCGGCGTCTTCGGCAAGGGACTCACGAACGGCTCGCAGGGCCAGCTCGAGTTCCTGCCCGAGCGCACCACCGACTTCATCTACGCCATCGTCGGCGAAGAGCTCGGTCTGCTGGGAGCGACAATCCTGCTGCTGCTGTATTGCTTCGTCGTGGGACGCGCGCTGTACCTGGCGGTGGAAATGCAGGACACCTTCGCGCGCCTGCTGGCGGGCAGCATCGCGCTCACGTTCTTCGTATACGTGTTCATCAACGCGGGCATGGTCAGCGGAATGTTGCCGGTCGTCGGCGTGCCGCTACCGCTCTTCAGTTACGGGGGTACTTCGATGGTGACCCTGCTGGCGAGCTTCGGTATTCTCATGAGCCTCTACTCCCATCGGAAGCTCGTGGCCTCGTGACGCATTGCAAGCATGCGCTCGCCTTAACACTCATTTTCCTCTCGAGTTCCGCGCTGGCGGAAGGCTCGTTCGTCGGCCGCACGCGTTTCGAACTGGACCGCCCCGAGATCCGTGAATTCGTCGAGAAGACCGCCGCCGCGAACAAGGTGGCGCCGCTCGAGATCTATCGCCTGCTCGCCAAGGCCGAGCCGCAGCCCAAGATCATCGAGCTCATGACGAAGCCCGCCGAGAAGGTTTCGCCGTGGTACGAGTACCGCAGGAACTTCATGACGGAGCAGCGCATCAGCGAAGGTGCGCGATTCATGATCGAACACCGTGCGCGGCTCGAGAAAGCGCGCAAGGACACGGGCGTCGCGCCCGAATACGTGGTGGCCATCATCGGTGTGGAGACCTTCTACGGGCGTGTCACGGGCCGGCATCGCGTGCTCGACGCGCTGACCACCCTCGCCTTCGACTATCCCCCGCGCGCGGAGTACTTCAAGAGCGAGCTCGCGCAGTTCATCGCACTCGTGGGTGAAGAGCAGATCGATCCGCTGACCGCGCTCGGCTCGTACGCCGGCGCCATGGGCGGCGGCCAGTTCATGCCCTCGAGTTACCGGCGCTACGCCGTGGACGGCGGCAACGACAAGCAGCGCAACCTGTTCGCCGACTGGGACGACATCATCGCGAGCGTCGCTAACTACTTCAAGGAATCGGGCTGGGTGGCCGATGGCCCGGTGTTGTCCGAGGCCGTGGTCCCGCCGGACGCGCCGGTGACGGCCGACGCCGGCAACCTCAAGCTCAACGACACCATCGGCGGCCTCAAGGCCAAGGGCGTGGAGTTCGACCCCGCCAGCCAGGCGCCCGGCGCGCGCGCATTGCTCGTGCCCGCCGAACAGGAGACAGGCCCTGCCTACCGCGTGGGGTTCAAGAACTTCGAGGTGATCACGCGCTACAACCGCAGCGTGCGTTACGCCATGGCCGTGCACGACCTGGCCACTGCCGTCGTCGATCGCGTGGAAGAGAAGAAGCTCGCCGCGCAACCCGCCGGGACCTCACCGCGCTGATGCGGAGCTTCCCGCGCAAGCTCTCCTCGCTGCTTCTCTGTGCGTCGCTGCTGGCGGGCTGCAGCCTCGTCGGCGGCAAGAAATCCTCCGAGCCGCGCAAACAGATTCCCTCCGGATCGGGCGTGCCGCAGGTGCCGCCGGACGTGCTCGCGATCCCGGATGCCGTGCCGCGTTACGAACCGCGCGGCACACGTGGCAATCCGCCGTTCTACGAAGTGTTCGGCAAGCGCTACTACGTCATGGCCACGTCCGAAGGCTGGGTGGAGCGCGGCACCGCGTCCTGGTACGGACCGGGATTCCACGCGGCCTCCACCTCGCTGGGTGAGCCCTACGACATGTACGCGATGACGGCCGCTCACAAGACGCTGCCCATCCCCGCTTATGCAGAGGTCACCAACCTGCGCAACCGCCGGAAGGTGGTGGTGCGCATCAACGATCGCGGGCCTTTCGTGGGCGACCGCATCATCGATTTGTCCTACACGGCGGCGGCCAAACTCGATTTCCTCAACCAGGGCACGGCGCCCGTGGAAGTGCGCGTGATCACGCCGGGTCGCGGTCCGGGCTCGGCATTGCCGCCCGTCACCGCATCGGCGCCCGCGCCCGGACCCGTCAGCGCGCCGCCGAACGCGCCGGCATCGCGGCCCCCCGCACCGCCCGTGACGGTGGTGAACGCGCCCGCATCGGTGCCCGGCGGCCAGGCCATGTTCATCCAGGCCGGCGTGTTCGCCGATCACGAGAACGCACGCCGTCGTGTGGAGTCACTGCTGCAAGGCGGACTCGAACTCGCCAGCCTCGAAGAGCTGCAGGGTCAGCGCATCCTGCACCGGGTGCGCGTGGGTCCGTTCGCGAGCGTCGAAGAGTTCGATCGGGCGATGTCGCGCCTGCGCGAACTCGGCATCGACGACGCCCGGCTGCTCACGCCCTAGCGATCCGTATTTGCCGCTGACGGCGCGCCGGGCGCGTGGCTCGGCGTACAATGCGCGCCTTCCGACAGTCCCTCTGGAGTTTCCCGCGATGCCGAACCGGCTGCTGCCGCCCCGTGTTGTTTCGTTGTTTGCCGGCGTTGCGCTGTCCGCGTCGCTGCTCCTCTCCACCGCCTCCGCCGCCGTGCCGATCCCGAAGCCGCCAGCCATCGATGCCGGCGCCTACGTGCTCATCGACTTCCAGAGCGGCCGCGTGCTGGCGGCGCAGCGCGCCGACGTGCAGAGCGAGCCCGCCAGCATCACGAAGCTGATGACGGCGTACATCGCGTTCGTGGCGCTGCGTGAGAAGCGTCTCTCGCTCACGGAAGAAGTGCTGATCAGCGAAAACGCGTGGCGCACCGGCGGCTCCGCCTCGGGCGGATCCACCACCTTCCTCGAAGTGAACTCGCGTGTTCCCGTCGAAGTGCTCATCAAGGGCATGATCATCCAGTCGGGCAACGACGCGACGATCGCGCTCGCCGAGAAGCTAGGCGGCACCGAGGCCGGATTCGTGCAGATCATGAACGAGTACGCCAAGCGCCTCGGCATGAAAAACACGAACTTCGAGAATAGCTGGGGCGCGCCCGGCGAGAAGCACTACGCCTCCGCGTACGACCTCGCGATCCTCTCGCGCGCCATCATCCTCGAGTTCCCCGAGTACTACCGCTATTACTCCGAGCGCGATTTCACCTGGAACAAACACAAGCAGCCGAACCGCAATGGCCTGCTCGCGCGTGATCCGTCGGTGGACGGCATCAAGACCGGCCACACCAAGAGCGCGGGTTATGGACTCGCGAGCTCCGCGAAGCGCGGCGAGCAGCGGCTCATCGCGGTCGTGCTCGGCACCAGCGGCTTCAAGGCGCGCGAAGACGCGAGCGCCGCGCTGCTCAACTACGGCTTCACGTTCTTCGAGACGGCGAAGGTCCGCGGCACCGGCGACGTCATCCTCAAGCCCGAGATCTACAAGGGCGCCGAAGACCGCGTAACGCTCGTCCCGGCGCGCGATGTCATCGTGACGGTGGGCCGCGGCGCGGTGTCGGGTCTCAAGACCACGGCGACGGTGACCAGAACGCCGCTCGTCGCGCCGATCGCCAAGGGCCAGACGCTCGGCGAACTCACCGTGAGTGACGGCAAGGACGTGGTCGCGCGCGTGCCGCTCGTCGCGCAAGCCGCCGTCGAGGAAGGCGGCTGGTGGACGCGCATGGTGGACAGCATCGCGCTCTGGATGGAGTAGATGGGCGAGCCGCTCGCGATCTGCCATCTGAACGGTGAGTTCCTGCCGTTGCGGGAGGCGCGCATCTCGCCGCTCGACCGCGGATTCCTGTACGCCGACGGTTGTTATGAAGTCACGCCGGTGTACGGCGGCCGGCCGTTTCGCTTCCAGCAGCATCACGACCGGCTCACGCGCAGCTTGCGCGAGATCCGCATGGACGATCCGCTCACGCACGACGCCTGGCGCGGCGTGTATCGCGGATTGATCGAGCGCAATGGGCTCACCGGTGACGGTTACATCTACGTGCAGGTGACTCGCGGCGCCGAATTCGGCCGCAACCACGCGCCGCTGCCCGACGTGCCACGCACCGTGTTCGCGTTCGCCGCACCGTGGCCGACGGGCCGCCCCGGCTGGCGCGAGAACGGCCTGCCGGCGATCACCGCCGCGGACACGCGCTGGGCGCGTTGCGACATCAAGTCCGTGTCGCTGCTCGCGAACGTGCTCTTGCGGCAGCTCGCCGTGGACGACGGCGCCAGCGAGTGCATCCAGTTCCGTGACGGTCAGCTCACCGATGCGAGCGCCTCCAGCGTACATGCCGTCATCGACGGCGAACTGCGCACGCCGCCGAACTCCTGGAAGCTGCTGCCCGGCACGACGCGCGGCGTCATCGAGGAAGTGGCGATCAAGGCCGGCGTGACCTGCCGCGCGTCGAACATCAGCGAGTCCGAACTGCGTGGGGCCAGCGAGATCCTGCTCGGCGCAGCGACGCGGGAAGTGCAGCCGGTGACGACGCTCGACGGACATCCCGTGGGCGATGGCAAACCCGGCCCGGTGTGGCGGAAGTTGTTCGACGCCTACCAGGCCTACAAACGCGAAGTGGCGGGCACCCCGTGGTAGAAGAAATCCAGTCGAAGGAAGAGCTGCTGAAGTTTCCGGTGGCATATCCCATCAAGGTGGTCGCGCGTCGCCGCGACAACCTGCGCGCCGACATCGATGCCATCGTGCGGCAGCACGTGCCCGACCTCGCGGAAGACCAGATCACGGAACGCGAGAGCAATCAGCAGCACTTCATCGCTTTCACGTACACCATCAACGCGCAGAGCAAGGAGCAGATCGTCGCGCTGGCCACGGCATTGCAGGCCAGCAAGGACGTGATCATGCTGATCTGACCTGCGTCAGCGCAGGTGGCGCCGCAGGAACCCGACGACGCGCTCTTCGTAGCCCGAGGGATCGAACACCGAGAAGTCCTGGTGGACGGCGCCGTCCACGATCCAGAGTTGTTTGGGCTCGCGCGCGGCAGCGAACAAGTCCCGGGTTTCCGGTTCGGGCGTATAGGCATCGCGCGATCCGCCCACTACCAGCACGGGCGCACCGACGTGTGTGATGCGGCGGATCGGTTCCAGTTCGTCCACGCTCACGCCCAGCCTCGGCTTCACCTGCCAGGCGAGCAGCGGCGTCATCACGCGGCCGAAGGGCCCCGAGCGGACTTGCATGCGATTCTCGATGGCATGCCGCAGCCTCGAGTACGTGGCTTCCACGACCACGGCATCGAAGCCCACCGGCTGGGGTCCGAGTAACAGCGACGCGCCGCCCAACGAAGCGCCCACGGCGCCGAGCTTCCGGCCTGGCGCACTCGCCCGAAGCCACTCGCGCGCTGCTCGTACATCCGCGGACTCGCGCCAGCCCATGGTGATGCGATCACCCGGCGTCTCGCCATGCGCCTGCAGGTCGATGAGCAGCACGGAGAATCCGGCGGCGAGCAACAATCGCGCGCGCGGCAGCGCGGACTGACGACTGCCGCCGGCGCCATGGATCACGAGCACTGCAGGGGAATCCGCACCGAGGTCGCGCCAGGAGGCGGCGATGGCGTGACCGTCGCCCGGAATCGAAACGGAGACGAACTCCGCGGGCATCGGCACCGAACGATTTGCCGAGGCGACGAAGGTGCCCGCGAGCCACCACGCGGACGCCGCGAGGCTCGCGCCGCCCAGCGTGATGAGGATGAGCGCGCCGGCTATCCACCGGCGCCGGGTCGATGGCGTCATCGGCGAATCAGCGCTGCAGTTCGTTGGCGATGGCTTCCGCGGTCTCGTGCACCGTGGCGACGAGATGCTCGGTGTCCGACGCGCCGCCGGTGAACTCCCCTTCGAGCTTGTTGCCCGGCGAATGCACCACGCGCACGCGCACCAGCTTTCCCGAGAATGTGCCTTCGAATTCCGAGATCAACGGAAAGTAGACGGACGAAAGCTCCTCGGCTTCGTACCAGCCGCCGGCCGAATCCTTCTTCGGGCAGAGGCTGCCCGCCTTGCGCTTCTTTTCCTTGCCCGGCAGCGAATAGCCCTGGATGCCGATGTTGCCGAGCCCGCCGCCGGTCTTCTGCACCTGCTTGTTGTAGTAGATGGACCAGTTGAGCACGGTGAACGATTTCCCGTGGCCGTTCTCCGCGAGATAGGACCGCATGTCCTCGAGCAGCAGGTCGAGCTTCGAAGGATCGGACGCCACGTCCGCGATACGGAACACGTCCTGGTTGCACTTGCCGGCGAGTTCGGTGAGCGCGTGACCCGCCTTCTCCTCCGCGGGGCGCAGGTCGATGAGCATCAGCGGTTTGGGCTCGGCGTCCTGACCCAGCGCCGGGACGGTTGCTGCCGCGAGCAGCACGAGCATCGGAAGGATTGCGCGCATCGCGAGCTCCGTTTGACGATCAGACTGCGGGGATCGCCTCGACGTTCCGCGTTCTGGATTCGGCGGCCTTGCGACGCAGGTCCGCGAGCGCGCGCTCGAGGAAGGGCGCGTAGTCCCTGCCCGCCTGCTGCACCGTGAGCCCCGCATGGCCGAACGCGGAGAGTTGCGTCATCCGCAGGCCGGTGTAGCCGCACGGATTGATGCGATCGAAAGGCTCGAGGTCCATGTTCACGTTGAGCGCCAGGCCGTGATAGCTCGCACCGCGGCGGATGCGTATGCCCACGCTGCCTATCTTCTTGCCACCGACGTACACGCCGGGCGCGCCGGGCTTCGTGACGGCCTGGATGCCGAGGCTGGCGCAATACTCGATGACCGAGGTTTCGAGCGCGGTCACCAGGTCCCGCACGCCGAGGCCCATGCGGCGGATGTCGATGAGTGGATAGACGACGAGCTGACCGGGACCGTGATACGTGACCTGGCCGCCGCGATCGATCTTCACCACCGGGATGTCGCCGGCCGCGAGCACGTGGCTCTCGTCGGCGTTGAGGCCCAGCGTGAACACCGGCGGATGCTCGAGCAGCCAGATCTCGTCGGGCGTGTTCGCGTCGCGCGTGTCGGTGATGCGCTGCATCTCGCGCCAGGTGGGTTCGTATTCCACCTTGCCGAGCTCGCGCACGGCCAGCTCGGGGGCACTCTTGTTTGCTGCCGGCTTCTTTTCCGCGTCAGAGGACCCCGTAGCCAACTTGATGCCGGCGTTGTTCCCGTTCAGCGCCTGCTCGGCGCGATAGCTCGACCGCACCAGCGGCCCCGCGACGCACTCGCGGAAACCCTTGGCCAGCGCCCACTCCCGGTACTTGTCGAACTCCGCAGGCGTCACGAATCGCTGCACGGGCAGGTGATTCACGGTCGGCCGCAGGTACTGGCCCAGCGTGAGCAGGTCCACGTTGATCGCGCGCAAGTCGTCCATGGTCTGCGCGATTTCTTCATCGGTCTCGCCCAGGCCCAGCATGAGGCTGGTCTTGGTGAGCACGTCGGGCCGGTGTTTCTTCGCGTGCTCGAGCACGGCGATGGTCTGTTCATAGGAGGCTCGCGGATCACGCACGGGATGCGTCAACCGCTTCACCGTCTCGACGTTCTGCGCGAACACTTCGAGCCCGGAATCGACCACGGTCTCGACGTCCTGCATGACGCCCTGGAAATCCGGCGTGAGCGCCTCGACCGCCACGTGCGGCGTGCGGCGCTTGATCGCGCGGATCGCGTCCGCGTAGTGCTTCGCGCCGCCGTCGGGCAGGTCGTCCCGATTCACCGACGTGAGCACGATGTACTTGAGCTTCATGAGCTCGACGCTGCGCGCCGTGTTCTCCGGCTCTTCGGCATCCAGCCAGCCGCGGGGATTGCCCGTGTCGACCGAGCAGAAGCGGCAGGCGCGCGTGCACACCGCGCCCATCAACATGATCGTGGCGGTGCCGGCATTCCAGCATTCGCCGATGTTGGGACACTTGGCTTCTTCGCAGACCGTCGCCAGCCGATGCTCGTGCACGATGCTCCGCGTCGCGCCGAAGCCCGCTCCCACCGGGAGCTGCGCACGTATCCACGTGGGCTTGCGTCCGGTAGGCGCGGCTTCGGCGCCGCGGGACTTCTGGCCATCCTTGATGGCCGTGAAGCCCTGCGGCGTCGTGTATTTCTCACCGCTGCGGATCGCCCGCGACTCGGTGACGACTGGAATGTCCTTGAGAGATGCCATGAGGGGGCGGATTTTACTCCTGTGTCACTCGCCGGGAGCCGGTTCGGCGTCAGGGACTCCCGCGCCCTCTTCCATGGCGCCCGGCGGCGGCCCGCCCAGGCCCGGGATCGCCTGCGGCTTGCCGTTCACCGTCAATTCCCCGTTCTTGAACAGGATCTTGCACACCAGTTTGTCGCCTTCGCGCGTCGCATAACCACCATCCACCGCAGCGCCCGCCATCGTGGCGCCGTTCGGGAACTTCTCGGCCAGCTTCTGCGCGACTTCGATCGTGAGGTCCGCGTCGAGTTTGCCGATCACGCCCATGCCGCCGGCGACCGCGAAATCCTCGGCGGTCACGCCGACGAACTTGATCGTGCCCTTGAGGATGCCCACACCTTCCGGCGTGACCAGTCCGAGGTTGTCGATCGCGAACACCGGGTCGTGCTTCAGCAGCTCGGTTCCATGCTCCTTCATGGGAGCGAAGACCGCGTTCTCAATGTCCGCCACGTTCAGCATCGGCGCGGCGTACATGTCGCGCCAGGACTTCATGAACTTGTCCATCGTGGGCACGTGCAGGTGCCGCAGCGAGAAGTCGTAGTGGATCTCCTTCACGTCGAGACCCATGGCGGTGAATTCTTTGGTCTTGAACGCGCCGGTGCCCATCTTGATGCCGAAGTCCATGAAGTCGCCTTCGGAATCGCCTTCGACGATGTACTGCACGTCCTGGATGAGCATGCCTTCCGGATCGCCAGCGCCCGCCGCCTTGATCTCCTTCACCTTGAACGCGAAATCGCCTTCATAGAGATCGCCGAGCACGCGTTTGCCCTTGCCGTCCACCGTGAAACCGGTGAGCGAGAACGAGCCGCCGTCCGCGCCCTTGCCGGAGGCGGACTTCATGCCGCCGTCCACGTCGTACTCGTTCGCGTTGCGCGAAACACCCACGGACACCTTGAAGGTGTCGTAGGTGAACTCGCCGCCGCCCTCGGACTCCTTGGGCTTGATGGTGCGGCCTTCGGACGTCAACGTCGTCGTGGCGCCACCGAAGAAGTGAACCCGCGTGCGCGTGGTGAAGGCCGGCTTCGGGCCGAACACTTCGGTGATCTTCGCCTTGATGTCTTCGGGCAGATCGAGATGCGTATCGACACGCGCGAGACCGAATCCCGAGAGACCGAGCACCGGGCCGTGCAGCACTTCGTTGCGGATCGTGAACCGCACGGGCTCGCCCGTGGGAGCGGCAGGCGCATCCGGCGCCGGTTCTTCACCCGCGGATTCCTGCCCTTCGGGCACGGACTCCGGATTCGTCTCGGGCATCGGCGCTTCCGCTTCGCCCTCGGTGTTGGCAGCGGCCGCATCGGCGGCAGCCTGGGCCTCCACCATTTCCTTGAGCGCGCCCGGATCCATCATCTTCGCCCAGGTCTCGGACACCTCGAACGTCACGAGTTGTTCGGACTTGAACCAGCCGCCATCCCACTTGCGATCGGCGATCACGAAGTACGGCGCCTGCGCGACCAGTTTGTCGAGGCCCTTGTTGAGTCGCGATTCGGCGAGCCGGCCCACGCCGAACGGCGCGAGCAACAACACGGCCACGAGCACCACGACGACGATGACGATCTTCTTCATTGCCAACCTCCCTGAGAAACCGTGGCCGTTCGCTGCAACTCGGCATCGAGGGCGTTGAGCCTCTCGATGGTCCCGATGTCGTGCCAACGGCCTTCATGCAATTCGCCGCTCAGCGCCTCTTGCGCGATGGCCTGGCGCAGCAGCGGCAACAATGGAAACTTTCCGGGCACGCAGCCCGCGAACAATTCCGGCCGGTAGATACCGATGCCCGAATACGTGTGTCGCAATCCCTCACCCTCGACGATCTTTCCCTGCTGCAGGCGGAAATCGCCGCGCGCGTGCTGGGGTGGATTCGGCACGAGCACCAGGTGCGCGAGTGAGCCGGGCGGCGGGTCCCGGCGCAGCGCGCCGAAGTCCACGTCCGTCCAGACGTCACCATTCACCAGCAGGAACGGGTGCGATCCTAACAGCGGCAGCGCGTGAAAAATGCCTCCGCCTGTTTCGAGGGCCTCCGGACGCTCATGGCTGTACGTTATGGAAAGCCCATATTGCCCGCCGGCGCCCAGCGCCGCCGGGATCTGATCGCCTAACCACGCGGTATTGACGACCACGTCGCGGAACCCGGCTTTGCCGAGCCGTTCGAGATGCCACTCGATGAGCCGCTTTCCACCCACGGGCAGCAGCGGCTTGGGCTGCGAATCCGTAAGCGGGCGCATGCGCTCGCCGCGGCCCGCGGCGAGAACCATCGCCTTCACTTGGGCTTCCGCCTTGTCTTCCGGCGAAGTTTGACGCGCGCCTGGCGGCGGACCTTGGCGGGCTTCGCCCTGCGCTTCGCGCGGGATATCACGAGCCTCTTGCGCGCAGGTGTGGCCGTCTTCTTCCTGCGCAGCCGCGGCTTCGCTTTCGCACGAGCCTTGCTCTTGATCGGCGCCTTTCGCCTGGCCTTGATGACGGCCTTGCTCGCAACCTTGCGCTTCACTCGCTTCACGCGCTTCACGCGCTTCACGTTGCGCCGGGTCTTGCTCGCCACGCGACGCTTGCGCGTCCTGGGCGCCGCTGCGCGCGCCGCCTTGTCCTTCTGCCGCTCGTTCGCAGCCGCGAGCATCGGCGCCACGCGCCACGTGAGCCAGCGTCCGAACTCCACGAGTTCGGGATACCGGCCGCAGGCGTCGAGCACGTAGTGCAGCACCAGAGGCAGGTCATCGAGATAGCCGATCTTGCCGTCGCGATGCCAGAGCCGCGCGAAGATACCGAGCACCTTGATGTGCCGCTGCACGCCGATGAAATCGAACCAGCGCAGGAACTGGTATTCGCTGTCGCCCACGTTGGCGCCGAGTCCACCGAGCACACGGCGATATCCCTTGACCCAACGCTCGACGCGCTCGCGCGACCAGCTGATGTAGCAATCCTTGAGCAGCGAGACGAGGTCGTAGCCGATGGGACCGCGCAGCGCGTCCTGGAAGTCGATCACTCCCGGCCCGGCGTTCTTCTGAACTGCCGGCGGCAGCACCATGAGATTCCGCGAGTGGAAATCCCGGTGCACGAACACCTGCGGCTGCAGCAGCGCTTCGTTGATCAGTATCTCGTTCGTCACCGTGAGCAGCGCCCGTTCTTCGGGCGTGGTCTCGATGCCGAGGTGTTTCGCCAGGAACCACTCGGGCATGAGGTCGAGCTCGCGTTCCAGCGGCCCGCGGTCGTAGGGCGCCAGCTGCTGCGCGGCTCGGGCGCCGCGCACCTGGATGTTCGCGAGTGTGGTCAACGCGTCGCCGTACAGCGCATCCACGCCGCGGCCGGTGCGCAGCACCGAGAGGTACTGCGTATCGCCCAGGTCTTCCATGACGACCAGCCCGCGGCGGACATCCGAGGCATACACATGCGGCACGTGCACGCCCGCCTGTTCCAGCAATTCCGTCACCTTGAGATAAGGCGCGATGTCTTCCTTGCCGGGCGGCGCATCCATGACGATGAGCGTGTCCGCCTTCGGCTCCCAAGCCGCGGGATTCACATCGCCGCGCGAGACCCGGAAGTAACGTCGGAAGCTGGCGTCAGCGGACGCCACCGTGATCTGACCGATGCGCCAACCCAGGTCTTGGGTCAGCCAGGACTGAATGAGAGAGAGACGTGCGTCGTTCTTGAGCATTTACATAAGTATAGTGCGCGGATGGCGAGAGAGACCCGGGACCGTGCATGGTTGTTGACGATGCTGCTGGCGCTGCCGGCGGCGCGAGCCGATGAGACCACCTGCCCCGATCCCGCCCTGGCCAGTCCGCCGCCAGCATCCGCCGACGCCGGCGAATCCCAGCCCGATGATCCGCGCGTCTACCTGGACGCCGACAATGCCGACTTCAACGCCGAAGGCAATTCCGTGCTCTCCGGCAACGTGGAGCTGCGTCAGGGCGACAAACGCATCCGGGCCGACCACCTCGAGTACGACGCGCCGAATGAACGCGCCAAGGTGGAAGGCGGCGTCGAGTACACGGATCCGGCGCTGCGCGTCCGCGGCAACTCGGGCAC
>JBKPPO010000136.1:0-14249 GCA_046733635.1 Pseudomonadota bacterium
CCGACGAGGGGATGGCGCAGCACTTCGCGGTCCTCGGGCGTCAGCTCGAGACCGGCCACGTCGACCATCAATGGACCCAGGGTCACCGTCGAATCCTTCGTACTCTTCCGGAGCCCCCTCTCACGATCCCCTGTCGAGGACCGCCATGGACTCCACGTGTGTGGTGTGCGGAAACATATCAAGTACCCCGGCGGCGGTTAAGCGGAAGCCCATTTCATGGACCAAAACGCCCAGATCCCGCGCCAGGGAACCCGTGTGACAGGAGATATACACCACCCTGCGAGGCTTCAAATGTGCGACGGCGCTCAAAACCTCACGTGCCCCCACGCGCGGCGGGTCTAACAGCACGAGGTCGTAACCGCCGCGCATCCAGGAGAGCGTCCGGTCGGGAGGCGCCGAGAGGTCGGCGACGTGGAATTCCGCGTTGGAAATGCCGTTCAAACGGGCATTCGCCCGCGCCCTTTCGATGAGGCTGGCCTCGCCTTCCACGCCCACCACGGCGCCGGCCTTCCGGGCGAGCGGCAGCGTGAAATTGCCCAATCCGCAGTACAAATCCAGCACCCGGTCGCCCGGCTTCACGTCCAGTAGTTCGATCGCCCGGGCCACCATGGCCTGGTTGATGGCCGCGTTCACCTGCACGAAATCCGTGGGGCCGAACTCCAGCCGCAGGCCGAAGTCATCGAGCCGGTAGTGCAGGTCCAGGGGGCCCGGTGTGAGCGGCGTCACGCTATCCAGCCCGCCGGGCTGGAGCAGGACGCGCAGGCCCTGGGCCCGCTCGAAATCGCGCAACTTGCCGAGATCGGCCTCGGACAACGGATCGAGCACGCGGAACACCAGGACTCGTTCGCCATCGGACAGGGCCACTTCGATCTGGGGCAGGCTCTCGCGGCGATCCATGCCCGTGAGCAGCTCGGCCAGCGCGGCCACCATTGGCCCTACGGGCTCGGCCAGCACCTCGCAACGCTGCACATCGGCCACGTATTTGCCCTGCTTCTCGCGGAATCCCACGAGACTGCGACCCTTCTTGATCACGAACCGCGACGACAGTCGCGCGCGCCGGCGATAGTTCCAGTGCGGCCCTAACAAGGGCGGCAGCCACGTCCCGGGCGTCACGTTGCCGATGCGCTGCAGGTTCGATGCGAGCTCGCGTTGCTTGGCGGCGATCTGTTCGGCCGGATCGAGGTGCTGGAGCGCGCAGCCGCCGCAGACCCCGAAGTGCGCGCATCGCGGCGTCACTCGATGCGGCGACGCCTCGAGCACTTCGACGAGGTCGGCTTCGTCATGGCTCTTGTGGAAGCCGCGGCGGCGGTAACTCACCTTCTCGCCCGGCAACGCGCCCGTGATGAAGACGGTCTTCCCGGCTCCGGGACCTTCGGTGATGTCGGTGCCGCGGATCACGCCTTCGGCATCGTGGGTGAGATCGGCCACGACGCCGATCTCGAGAGCGGCGTTGTGCGCGCGGGAAGCTTTGCTCATGTCAGGTCCAGGCCGCGAGGAATTCGTCGAAGTGCGGTTGTTTGGCCTCGGCGAGCCACAGCCGTGTGCGTCGCAGTTCTTCTTCGAGACCGATGTCGGTGAGACGGCCGCGCATGAACTGGAAGCGCAGGTAAACGAGCCAGGTGTTGATCACGTCGGTTTCGCAGTAGCGGCGGATGCGCGTCAGTTCGCCACGCTGATACGCGCCCCAGACCTGCGAACCGTCGAACCCCAGCTTGCCCGGATATCCGAGCAGCACGGCGATGTCGGAGAGCGACGCACGTGCGCGCGCCTGGTAACCGGACAAGACGTCCATGAGATCGAGATGGCGCCAGTGGAAACGGCCGAGATAGTTGTTGTAGCGGAACGAGTTGTCCTCGTCGCCGGTTTCCCAGTAGCGAGGCGCGGGCACGTTGAGATGCAGAGCGCGATAGTGCAGCACGGGCAGATCGAAGCCGCCGCCGTTCCAGCTCACGATCTCGGGCGAGAATTTCTCGAGGCCATCGTAGAAGCGCTCGACGAGCTCTCGTTCCGAGGCGCCCTCGTCTCCCAGGCTCCACACACGAAACCCCTCGCGGGAACGGAATACGCAGGAGATGGCGACGATGCGGTGCTGCTCGTGCGGCAGGAAGTCACTGCCCGAATCCTGGCGCGCACGCGCCTGCATGGCCTTGCCCACTTCGTCGTCGGAGAGTCCTTCGAGTCCGAACAGGCGGCGCCCGAATTCCACGTCCGGCACGGTCTCGATATCGAACACCAGTGTGTTCATCGGCGGCTCCCGCGCGACTTCGACCTCGTCTTCGCTTTGGTATTCCTGCTGGCCTTCGCCGTGGTCCTGGTCTTCGGCTTGCCTTCGCGCTTCGCCCGCTTCTCCGCGGCCTCGAGCACACACACGGCCACGATCAGCCCGGCCTCATCCGTGAGCGTGATGTAGCCGCCACCGATGCCGAGCTTGCGGCGCATTTTTTCACCGCGTTCGGAATACACCACGTCGGGCCGGCCCCATTCGTTCTGCACCACGCCCACGTCGCGGATCCACATGCCGTGCGCGAATCCGGTGCCCATCGCCTTGACGATGGCCTCCTTGGCCGCGAATCGCATGGCCAGGAAACGTTCCTTGCGTTTGGTGCGTTCGAACTGCGCGCGCTCGCCGGGCAGCAACAGCCGTTCGACGAAATGCTCGCCGTACTTGTCGAAGAGTTTCTTGACGCGCGCCGCCTCGAGCACGTCCACGCCGATGCCGAAGATCATTTACGCGCCTCGATCATGAGCGCCTTCATGTCGCGCACCGCGGCCTCCAGGCCGCTGAAGATGGCGCGCGCGATGATGCAGTGGCCGATGTTGAGTTCCACGATCTCGGGGATCGCCGCCACCGGCATGACGTTGTGATACGTGAGGCCATGGCCTGCGTGCACCTCGAGGCCCAGGCTCACGGCGCGTTTGGCCGCGGACTTCAGCCGCTCGAGCTCGCGTGCGCGCGCAGGCCCGGTGGCCTCCGCATAGGTGCCGGTGTGGAGCTCGATGACCGGCGCCCCCGAGCGCTTGGCGGCGTCCACCTGAGCGAGATCGGGCGCTATGAACAGCGCCACGCGGATACCAGCGCCCGCGAGCTCACGAACGCCTTGCGTGACGCGGTCCACATCGCCCGCCACCTCGAGTCCACCCTCGGTGGTGATCTCCTCGCGTTTCTCGGGCACGAGGCAGCAATCCTGGGGCCGCACTTCCTTCGCGATGTCCACCATCTCGCGCGTCAACCCCATTTCGAGGTTCATGCGCGACTGGAGCAACGGTCGCAGCGCGCGCACATCGCGATCCTGGATATGCCGCCGGTCTTCGCGCAGATGCAGCGTGATGTTGTCGGCGCCGGCCTGCTCGGCGAGCAATGCGGCGTGCACGGGATCCGGGTAGGACACGCGGCGCGCCTGGCGCACCGTGGCGACGTGGTCGATGTTGATACCCAGTTCGATCGGACTCATGCGTTACCTCGCCGCGCCATCGAACGCGCGACATTGCGCGTGCGGATCTCGCGGCCTTCGAGACAGTGATCCAGCGCCTGCCGCAATACGCGGCGCGCCACGTCGAGCGCCTGCGCGTCGTCGAGCGATTCCTCGCCGAGCGCCAGCAGATCCCGGCCCGCGTAGGCGCCGGGGGCGTCTTCGCGCACCTCGCACAGACCCTCGGTGGGCCGGTATTGATAGTGAGTATCCGGCGACACGTCGAGCTCCAGCCCATAACCGATGGACTCGAGCAGGCGCTTCTCGAACACGCGCAATGCGGGTTCGGGCTGCGAGTCCTGGCAGAGCCGGCGCAACGCCCGTGTGTAATCGTCGAAGAGCTGCGGCTGCGGGTCGTGCCGGGTCGTCAGCGTGATGATGAGCTCGTTGAGATAGAACGCGCTCATCACCTGCCGGGCGGGCAGTCCCAGCGCCTCGCCATCGGGCTCCGCGCCCGCGAGCTGCGCGGCTTCACCACGACCCGTCCACGACAGCAACAGCGGCCGGAACGGCATGAGCAGCGAGGCGAGCTTCGACTTGGGTCCGCGAGCGCCGCGCGCGAACAAGGTGATCCTGCCATGCCGCGCACTGAACACGTCGAGGATACGGCTGGTGTCGCGGTACTCGCGGTGATGCAGGACGAAGGCGGGTTCGAGGCTGACTCGCTCGCGCGTAGCCATGAATGCCTCCCTACTCCATCCCGAGCTGCGCGAGAGCGCGCGCGTCGTCGGCCCAGTCTTCGCGCACCTTCACCCAGAGGTTGAGATGCAGACGTTTACCCAACCTCGCGTTGAGTTCCTCGCGCGCCTTCTGGCCGATGCGTTTGAGCCGCGATCCCTTGGCGCCGATCACGATGGGCTTCTGTCCCTCGCGATCCACCCAGATCACGGCGTCGATGACCAGCCGGCCCTCGACTTCCTCTTTCTTCTCGATCTCCACGGCGATGCCATAGGGCACTTCTTCGACGAGCTCCATGGTGAGCTTTTCGCGGATCGCTTCCGTGATCTGGAAATCCTCGCCGCGATCCGTGCGCTGATCGGGCGGGAACAATTCGGGTGATTCCGGAAGGCGCGCCGCGATCACGTCGATGAGACGGTCGAGGTTGACACCCTTCTCCGCGGAGACGGGCACCACGTCGAGGAAAGGATGTTTGCCGGCGAGCTCCGCCGTGAAGGGCAGTAGTTTGTCCTTCTGCGCGAGCTTGTCGACCTTGTTGATGACGACGATGGCGTCCCGGCCGCCGTCCTTGATGCGCTGGAGCACCGCCTCGTCTTCTTCGCCGAAGCGCAACGCCTCGACCACGAACACCACGAGGTCCGCGTCCGCCAGCGCCGCCGCGGCCGTGCGGTTCATCGCGCGATTCAGCGCACGACGTTCGCCGAGGTGCAAACCCGGCGTATCCACGAACGCGAGCTGCACGCCGGGACGGTTGAGCACGCCCAGCACGCGGTGCCGCGTGGTCTGCGGACGCGAGGTGACGATGGACAGCTTTTCGCCGATCAGCGAATTCAGCAGCGTGGACTTGCCGACATTCGGTCGGCCGACCAGGGCGGCGAATCCGGCGCGGAAAGGAGTGGGTTCAGACATGGGCGCTCAAGCGGGGACTTCCAGGGCATTCAAGGCCGCTTGCGCGGCCACTTGTTCGGCGCGGCGGCGGCTCGGCCCCTCGCCTTCGGTTTCGATCTGCAGGTGCGGCAGTACGCAGGACACGAGGAAGGTCTGCGCGTGCGGCTCTCCGCTCGTGCGCTTGACCGTGTACACCGGCAATGGACGTCCCGAACCCTGCAGATGTTCCTGCAATCGCGTCTTGGCGTCCTTGAGCGTCGCGGGCTCGGGTAACGCCGCGATGCGCGGCTCGAAGAGCGGACCGATCTTGGCGCGGACGGCATCGAGTCCACCGTCCAGGTACAAGGCCCCGCACAAGGCCTCGAAGGCATCCGCGAGGATGGACTGGCGCCGGAAGCCGCCCGTCTTGAGTTCGCCGGACCCCAGCAGCAGCAGCTCGCCGAGGTTCATCTGCTGCGCGATCTCCGCGAGCGGTTCTTCGCTGACGAGGCGCGCGCGAAGCCGTGACAGATCTCCTTCACTCGCCGCGGGGAATTCGCGGTACAGCCTTTCGGACAACAGCAGGTTCAACACCGAGTCGCCCAGGAATTCGAGGCGTTCGTTGTTGGGGCCATCGGCGCTGCGATGCGTGAGCGCGACGACGAACAGGCGGCGATCCCGCGGCTCGTAACCGAGTCGGTCCGCCAGCGTGTCGGCTTGTCCGGAAGGCGTCAGCCCCATGGCGGCGAGCGCATTCAGTTGATGACCACCGTTTCCTGGAACACCATCAACAAATGCAGGTTGCCGAACAATGGCACGGCTTTTTCGTAGTCGGCGTGCATCTCCCAACCCGCGTCCGCCTTCGTGACCTTGATGTCCTTGGCTTTGGGTTCATCGACGTAGCCGGTGTCGAAGCGCCGCTCGAGCGCGGTGTGGATGGCGGCCGGAGACAGGGTGTCGTCCGAACTCAGCTTGGTCGCGGTCTCTTTCATCGCCGTGACCACCTTGTAGTAGTTCATGTATTCCGGGGCCAGCCGGATACAGGCGTAGACCACGATGCCGATCGGCACCAGAAGGAATATCCAGCCGATCATCGTCACACCACGTTGTTTGCGCATATGCCCTCCCAAGAGCGTTAACGGATGCCGTCGCCGATCCGGCTCCAATTGACCACCTTTTCGCGCTGCAGGTCAAAGTTGAACCAGATGCGCGTGGCCTTGCCCACCAGGTTTTCATCCGGCACCAGGCCCCAGCCGCGGCTGTCGTCGCTGTTGTCGCGATTGTCGCCGATCATGAGGTAGTAGCCTTCCGGAACCACGTCGAACTGGTAATCGCCGCGATCGCGGCCGGCTTCGGCAGGCGTCGCGTGGCAGACCCAGCCGCCGATCTCGCGGCGGATCTTGGCGCGGTCACAAGCCGGCAACGGATCGGGATTGCCCTGGAAGCTCAGGCCATGCGCGCTCATGAGTCCGCGCTCCGAGCGGCAGGACATGACCTGGTGCGTGTGTTCGCCGAGCTTTTCCTCGGACAGCCGCAGACCGACGTAACACCCATCGGTGTACGCCCCCTTGTCCACGAGCGGGACGGTTTCGCCGTTGATGACCAGACGGTCGTCGTGCACTTCGACGCGATCGCCAGGCAGTCCGACGAGTCGCTTGATGTAGTTCACGCTCGGGTTCGGCGGATGGCGGAACACCACGACGTCGCCACGTTGCGGAGCGCCGATGTCGACGAACTTCTCGTTGATCACCGGCCAGCGCAGGCCGTAGGAGAATTTGCTGACCACGATGAAATCGCCGTCGAGCAGCGTCGGCATCATGGAATCCGAGGGAATGCGGAAAGGCTCGAAGATGAAGGCGCGCACCACGAGCACGATGGCCGCGACGGGAAAGAAGCTGCGCGCGTAGTCCACGGTGCCGGGCTCGGCGAGTGTGATCGGCGGCGAGACCTCGGCGGCCGCGGCTTCGCGCTGCTTGCGGAACACCAGCGAGTCGATGAGCCACACCACACCCGTGGCGACGGACAGCACCAGCAGGACCAGGCTGAAGTCCAGCGCCTCGGCCGTGATCATGCGGATGATCACCGCGACCACGAGGTACGGCAGCACGATGTAGGCGATGCGCACAGGCAGTGGATCCGGCGGATTCGCGACGCCGGCTGCGATCGCTCGCCGCGGCGCGAACACCCAGCTATCGATCAGGCACCAGAGACCCACCGGGATCACGAGCCAGCTCGCCGGGACGGCGATCGTCTTCAGCAGTTCGACGATGTCGTGCATGCCCTACTTCCCGACCTTGAGCACGGCGAGGAACGCCTCCTGCGGGATCTCGACCTGGCCCACGTTCTTCATGCGCTTCTTGCCTTCCTTCTGCTTCTCCAGCAGCTTCTTCTTGCGCGAGATGTCGCCGCCATAACACTTGGCGAGCACGTTCTTGCGCAGCGCCTTCACGGTCGCGCGCGCGATCACGTGGCTGCCGATGGCGGCCTGCACGGCCACCTCGAACATCTGCCGTGGAATGAGCTCCTGCATCTTGTCGACGAGCTGACGGCCGCGGTCATAGGCGCTGTCCTTGTGGACGATCAGCGCCAGCGCGTCGACCTTGTCGCCGTTGATGAGCACGTCGAGCTTCACGAGCGGCGCCACCTGGAAGTGGCTGAAGTCGTAGTCGAAGGATGCGTAACCGCGGCTGGTCGATTTGAGGCGGTCGAAGAAATCCAGTACCACCTCGGCCAACGGCAGTTCGTACTGCAGCGACACCTGCGTGCCCAGATACAACATCTTCTTCTGCACGCCGCGTTTGTCGGCGCACAACTGCAACACGCCGCCGACGTGATCGGGCGGCACGAGGATGTTCGCGAGGATGATGGGTTCGCGCAGCTCGGCGATCTTGTCCACCGGCGGTAGTTTGGCCGGGTTGTCGACGCTGATCGTCTCGTTGTCGGTGGTCGTCACTTCGTACACCACGGTGGGCGCCGAGGTGATGAGGTCCATGTCGTATTCGCGCTCGAGCCGCTCCTGCACGATCTCCATGTGCAGCAGGCCGAGGAAACCCACGCGGAAGCCGAAGCCCAGCGCGCTCGAGACTTCCGGCTCGTAGTGCAGCGCCGAATCGTTGAGCCGCAGCTTGGACAAGGCGTCGCGGAACTTGTCGTAGTCGTCGGAAGCGATCGGGAACATGCCCGCGAACACGCGCGGTTTCACCTGCTTGAAGCCCGGCAGCGGCTCGCTGGCCTGCGCGCGCTCGAGCGTGATCGTGTCGCCCACCGGCGCGCCGTCGATTTCCTTGATTCCGCCGATCACGAAGCCCACGTCGCCCGGACCGAGCGAGGGCGCGGGCACGGACTTGGGCGTGAACCGGCCGACCTTGTCGACGAGATGCGCACGGCCCGTGGACATGACGCGCATCTTGTCGCCGGGCTTGATCGTGCCGTTCACGATACGAACCAGCGTGACCACACCCACGTAGTTGTCGAACCACGAGTCGATGATCAGCGCCTGCAGCGGCGCGGCCGGATCGCCCTTCGGCGCGGGAATGCGCTCGATGAGCTGTTCGATCAGATCCTCGACGCCCTGGCCGGTCTTGCCGGAAACCTCGAGCGCGTCGTCGGCCGAAATACCGATGACCGCTTCGATCTCCTTGATCACGCGCTGCGGATCAGCGGAGGGAAGATCGATCTTGTTGATGACGGGCACCACCTCGAGCCCGAGCTCGGTGGCGGTGTAGCAGTTCGCAACGCTCTGCGCTTCGACACCCTGCGTGGCGTCGACCACGAGCAACGCTCCATCGCAGGCCGCCAGCGAGCGGGAGACTTCGTACGAGAAGTCCACGTGCCCGGGCGTGTCGATGAGGTTGAGCTGGTAGCGCTGCCCGTCGCGCTTGGAGGTGTAATAAAGAGTGACCGACTGGGCCTTGATGGTGATGCCGCGCTCACGCTCGAGTTCGAGCGAGTCGAGCACCTGCTCTTGCATCTCGCGGTCCTGGAGACCACCACAGATCTGGATGAAGCGATCGGCGAGCGTGGACTTGCCGTGGTCGACGTGGGCGATGATCGAGAAATTGCGGATGCGTTCCATCAACGACTTGGGTCCGAGGTGGTCCTGCCGTGGCGGAGGAGCGGCGGCCCACCCGGAGACGGCAAAAATCAGCGCGGGAGTATAACGGGGCCGCGCCCGACCAGCCTCAGAAGTTCTTGTGAATTCAGCGTGTAATGGCAAATCACGCTGCCATCGAGCAGCAGGACGGGGACCATGAGGCCGAACCGGCGCGCGAGCTCGGGATCGGAATCGACGTCGACGAGTGTGATGGCCGGAATCCGCCCTTCGGTCTCGAGCAGCGCCAGTTCCTCGAGCATCTGTTCGCACAGATGGCAGCCATCGCGGCTCAGGACCACGAGGCCGGCGGGCAGGCTCAAGCTTATTTACGCTGCTGCGGCGCCAGCCCCAGGCCTTCGGTGGCCGAGGACTTGGGCTGCTGCGGCGAGGTGGACTTCACCTGAGTGGCGATGAACTTCACGGTGTTCGGGGGCACCTCGCCGACCGCGGTGACCTGATGGTCATCCACGACGGTGGAAAAGGCCGAAGACGAACCCACGCGAGCCGGACCTTCCGCAGGCCTGGCATCGCGCTTGCGCGGCTCGACGAACACGGAAACCGACGCGACGCCATCGGTGAACACCAGGTGCGCGACAGGTTCGCTGGAACCCGGCATCGCCTGGTTGGAACGCGTGGCCATGCGGAAACCGGGCGGCAGGCGCATGGCTTCCCAGAGCGCCGGCGCTTGCGCCTGCGTGCTCGCGACACGCCGATCCGCGCGCAGACAGCGGTAGGTGGAAGCGTCCACCTGGGGCTTGAACATGGAATCGGGAATACGCTCGGGCAGGTCGATGCTCGAGAACAGGATCTGTTCGATCACCTTGCCGGAAGGATCGCAAAGCTGCGTCTTGAGCGGCATGGAGGTCTGCTCGTCGATCCACAGGCGGTAACCGTAGCGGTATTCATCGCGCGGATGCAGCGCGACCACACGCGTGGTGCGGTTCAGAAGCCGTTCGCGTTCACCGCCGCGGATCTCGTACACCTGAGAATCGCCGCCATCGGCCAGCGACGGCAGCGCGCCGAGCAGCGGACCATCGGGCGCGCGGCGCTCGACGAGCACCATGCGTTTGTCGGGGAAATAACAAGTGAGTTCGTCGCCTTCGCGGACGAATTCCCGGCCCGAGGCATCGAGCGACAACAGGCGCTCGGACACGTCGCGGCCTCGGACGCGATGAATGATTCGCAGCGTCTCGGCGCGATCTCCGCGCACGTGCGTGAACACACCGACGTAATTGCGAGTGGTCAGCGCCTTGTTCATGCGCTCCAGCCACTCCTGGGGCTCGGCGCCCAGCGCGATGCCCGCGGTCAGCAGCAGTGACAGGGCCGCGAATTGCGCGACCGTGCTGCGTGAACGCCAACGTCGCGAATCAACGCGCATCGGTTTCCTCCGTGAGCGCGTCGCCCGCTTCCCCGGGCTCGCCGGCGATATCACCGGCTTCGGCACCGACGATGCCCAGCAACGCCATCCGGCGCTGCAGCGGACCGGAGTATTCACTGTGCGCGACCACGTAGTTCGCGAGCCGCGCGGGCGGCGCCACGCTGCGCGACGAGGCGCCCGGCGCCGGCGTGCTGTAGTCGGCGCTCCGCGCGGACTCGGGAGCGCTGTTCAGCGCCACGGTGGCGGCATCCGCCGGATCGGGCGTGAGGACGATGGTGGTGGGGGCCGTGGTGCCGGCCTGCAGGGAGCCTTCGAGAGGATCCTGCACACCGCGCATCCAGAGAATCGAAACGGCAGCGACACCCGCCGCGATGCTCGCGCCGGCGAGCGGATAGGCGAATCGCGACCATCCACGGCGCACCGTGCCGGAAGCGGCGGCGACCTTCACCTCGCGTGTGGATTCCGTGGCGTTGCCTTCGCCGTAGGTCGCTTCCTTGACGATGGCCGATTGCACGCGCACCGCGACACGGTCGTGCAGGGCGACGCCCCGCTCCGCGCGCAACGCGGCGCCGATCATGGAGTAGCGGGACCACTGCGCACGCAATGCATCGTCACGCGTGAGGCGCCGGGCGAGGAGTTCACATTCTCCCGCAGGCAACTCCCCGTCGAACATCGCCGAGAGCTGGCTGTCTCTCTCAGCCTGCCGCTCGCCAAGGCGCTCGCTGTGGCGCTCTTCAGTCATACCATTTCCTCGGTGCGGCCCAGGCCGCCTTCAAATACTTCGCGCAGGCGCTTGTCGATCGCCTCGCGCGCACGAAAAATTCTCGATCTCACCGTTCCCACTGGGCATTCCATGGCGGCGGCGATCTCTTCGTAACTCAAGCCGTCCAGTTCGCGCAGCACGATCGCCGTCTTCAGTTCCTCAGGCAAACCTTCGATCGCGGAGTTCACGATCCCGCGAATTTCTTCCGTGAGCGCCATGCCCTCGGGAGTGTCCGGATCCTGAAGCTTGCCTTGCACGCTGTGTGACTCCTCGGGGTCCGTCAGGTCGAGGTCGTAGGCGATGGGGCTGCGGTCACGCGACGCGAGAGAGTTCTTGGCGGTGTTGATGGCGATGCGATACATCCACGTGTAGAAGGCGCTGTCACCGCGAAACTGCGGCAGGGCCCGATACGCTTTGATGAAAGCTTCCTGTGCAATGTCTTCCGCTTCGGCCGGATTGCGAACGTAACGCAACACCAGCTTCACCACCTTGTGCTGGTACTTGCGCACCAGCAGGTCGAACGCACTCTTGTCACCGCGCTGAACGCGTTTGACGAGAACCAGATCACTCTCTTCCGCCGTCACCGGATCACCCCGGCTACCGACTGGCTGAATAGACCCTGAACGCCCCCGAAAGTTTCCACTTGGGACGGGTCTAATCGAATGATTTTCAACGGCACGTGATGCACTTCAAACCTTGGGGCCGGATGGTATCAGCTACTCCCCGACCGGGGCCTGAATCGGCCGGCCGGCCGCGCGCCCGGGGTGGCCGGATCGCCGGAGCAGCCGCCGCAGCGACCGGGGATTCTGGCCCGCCGGGTGAATCATGCGGAAGAACACGCCTCGGAGCGTCGTGAACCTCAGAACCCAGAGCCGGTTTCCAAAACGCTGGATCTCGAATGACGTCACACGCAGGCGATGGCTCCGGGAGCCCGAGACGATGATGAAGACGCCGGCATCGTCCTCGCCCACCGCGCAAACGGCCCGTTGCCCGCCCGTTCCCGCGAGTTGCCGGAATGCGGGGACGGTGCAGGCGAGCGAGAAGCAGACACCCACCCGGGCCGGCCAGCCGATATCGGCGGCCGCACAGGCGGCAGCGGCGATCAGCAGCCACAGGACCCAGCAGACCGTTGCGCCGCGTGGCGCAACGAATTCAAGCAGCGAGCAGTGATCGGCACAGATCCGCGAAGCGCGGTTCGGGCGGGACATGTCCCGCGACCAGATACCGCGCGATGTCGGGATCGGGCAATTCGAGAAACTCGGCGAAGGCGGCCCGTTGTTCGCTGGACGCGTTCGCGTACGAGCCCTTGAGATAACGCAGCAGCAGGATGTCGAGCTCCTTCATGCCGCGCCGGCAGCGCCATTCGAGTTTGCGGAGCTCGGTATCCAAGACGGTCTAGTGCTGGCGCTCCACCATCATCTTCTTGATCTCGGCGATGGCCTTGGCCGGGTTCAGATCCTTCGGGCACGCCTCGGTGCAGTTCATGATGGTGTGACACCGATACAGGCGGAACGGATCCTCGAGTTCGTCGAGGCGTTCGCCCGTGGCTTCGTCACGCGAATCGATGATCCATCGATAGGCCGCGAGCAACGCCGCCGGCCCGAGGTACCGATCGCTGTTCCACCAGTAGCTGGGGCATGAAGTGCTGCAGCAGGCGCAGAGGATGCAGGCCGAAGGACGATCGATCTTCTCCTGGTCTTCCTTCGACTGCGGGCGTTCACGATCCGGCGGCGCCGGCGTACGAGCCTGCAGCCAGGGCTTCACCGCGGCGTACTGCGCGTAGAACTGCGTGAGATCGGGCACGAGATCCTTCACCACCGGCATGTGCGGCAGTGGATAGATCTTCACGTCGCCCTTCACTTCGTCGCAGGCCTTGGTGCAGGCCAGGGTGTTCGTGCCGCCGATGTTCATCGCGCAGCTGCCGCAGATGCCCTCGCGGCACGAGCGGCGGAACGTGAGCGTGGAGTCGACCTCGTTCTTGATCTTGAGCAGCGCGTCGAGAACCATCGGCCCGCAGTTGTCCATGTCCACCTCGTAGGTGTCCATGCGCGGGTTCGCACCCGAGTGCGGATCGAAACGGTAGATCACGAACTTGCGGACGTTCTTCGCGCCCGCGGGCGCCGGGTATTTCTTGCCGGCGGCCTTGTCGATCTTCGAGTTGGCAGGAAGAGTGAGCTCGACCATTAATATGTCCTCGCCTTCGGCGGGATGGGCTCCACGTCGGACGTGAGCGTGTTCATGTGCACGGGCCGGTATTCGATGCGCGTCTTGCCCGCATCGTCCACCCAGCACAAGGTGTGTTTCTGCCAGTTCACGTCGTCGCGATCCTTGAAGTCCTCGCGCGCGTGGGCCCCGCGGGATTCCTTGCGGTTCTCCGCGCTGACGATGGTGGCCATGGCCTGGCCCAGCAGGTTGTCGAGTTCGATGGTCTCGACGAGGTCCGTGTTCCAGATGAGGCCGCGGTCCGCGATCTTCACGTCGGCGAACGACGCATGCGTCCTCGTGAGCGCGGCCACGCCTTCCTGAAGCGACGAGCCGGTGCGGAACACGGCAGCATCGCGCTGCATGGTCTTCTGCATCTCGAGGCGGATCTCCGCGGTGGAACGCGAGCCCTTCGAGTTGCGCAATTTGTCGAGGCGCGCCACGGCGAAGTCACCGGCGTCCTTGGCGAGCGGCGCGTGCGACTGGCCGGGCTTCACCACGGTCGCGGCATGACGGCCGGCCTCGCGGCCGAACACCACGAGGTCGAGCAGCGAGTTGCTGCCGAGGCGATTCGCGCCGTGCACGGAGACACAGGCGGCCTCGCCCACGGCCATGAGGCCGGGCACCACGGTGTCCGGGTTGCCGTTCTTGAGTGTCACCACTTCGCCATGCACGTTGCAGGGGATTCCACCCATGTTGTAGTGCACGGTCGGCAATACGGGGATCGGATCCTTGTTCACGTCGACGCCCGCGAAGATGCGCGCGGTCTCGGCGATGCCGGGTAGTTTGGCGTGGATC
>JBKPPO010000137.1:0-6032 GCA_046733635.1 Pseudomonadota bacterium
GTGGCCGAGGAATACGGCGTCAAGTTCGTGAAGGTCGCGCTGACGCGCGACAACTTCACGCGCGAGCTCGACAAGTACATCGGCCGTGGCGATTTCGTGCTCAACGTGTCCGTGGACGTTTCGTCGATCGCGCTCGTCAAGTTCTGCTGGTCGAAAGGCGCGATGTACCTCGACACCTGCATCGAGCCGTGGCCGGGCGGTTACACGGACGTCACGATTCCGCACGCCAGGCGCACCAACTACGCGCTGCGCGAAGAGGCGTTGTCGCTGCGCTCGCAGGGACAACGCGCGCCGACGGCGGTGCTCACGCACGGCGCGAACCCGGGTCTCGTGTCGCATTTCGTCAAGCAGGCGTTGCTCAACGTCGCCGGCGACACGGGTGTGGACGCGGGTTCGCCGACGACGCGCGACGACTGGGGTCAGCTCGCGCGCAAGCTCGGCATCAAGGTGATCCACATCGCCGAGCGCGACACGCAGCTCGCCGCCAAGCCGAAGGAGTTCAACGAGTTCGTGAACACCTGGTCGGTGGACGGCTTCGTGAGCGAAGGCCAGCAGCCGGCGGAGCTCGGCTGGGGCACGCACGAGAAGAACTTCCCGCGCGACGGCAAGCGTTACGACTTCGGCGGTGGTTCGGCTATCTACCTGATGCAGCCCGGCGCGGCGACGCGCGTGCGCACGTGGACGCCCAAGGCCGGCCACTTCCACGGCTTCCTGATCACCCACGGCGAGGCGATCTCCATCGCCGACTATCTATCCGTGCGCCAGAGCTCCGAGGTGGTGTATCGCCCGACCGTGCACTATGCCTATCACCCCAGCGATTCCGCCGTGGTCTCGGTGCACGAGTTCGCGGGCCGCAACTGGCACCTGCAGGATCGCAAGCGCATCCTCATGGACGAGATCATCTCGGGCGTCGACGAACTCGGCGTGCTGCTCGCGGGCCACAAGAAGAACGCCTACTGGTACGGCTCGCGGCTCGACATCCACGAAGCCCGCAAGCTCTGCCCTAACAACAACGCGACCAGCCTGCAGGTCACGGTGTCCTGCCTCTCGGGCATGGTCTGGGCCATGGAGAATCCGAACGCCGGACTCGTCGAACCCGACGAGATCGATTTCCGCCGGAACCTCGAGATCAGCCTGCCGTATCTCGGCACGGTCGAAGGCGCGTACACGGACTGGACGCCGCTGCACGACCGCGAGCGTCTGTTCCCGGAAGACCTCGACAAGACCGATCCCTGGCAGTTCAAGAACGTCCGCGTCTGACGAGATCCTGCACGGCGGCTTCGATTTCCGGGAACGCGAAATCGAAGCCGCGCTGTTGCAACAACGCCGGCAGCACCCGCTGACTGCGCACCAGCAGGTCCGACATCTCTCCCAGCATCGTCCGTAACACGGGCTCCGGTGCGCGGAGCCACAGCGGCCGATGCAGCGTGCGGGTCAGCACACGCTGGAACTCGCGCTGACGCACGGGCTCCGGGCTCACGACGTTCACCGGACCGCGGAGCTCCGGGTCGACCATCATCCTGTCGATCGCGGCGAGCGTGTCCGTGAGGTGTATCCACGACATCCATTGCTGGCCGTCACCGAGGATCGCCGCGGCGCCCCATCGCGCGGCCAATGCCAGTCGCGAGAAGAGGCCACCGTCCGCGCCCAGCACCACGCCGAATCGCGCATTCACGACGCGAATGCCCAACGTGGCGGCGCCGGCAGTCGCTGCCTCGCGCTGCTGGCACAGGACCGATTGGAATTCCTGCGTGGGCGGCGAGCGCTCATCCAGCAGCGTCTCGCCGCCGGTGCCGTAGAACCCGATGGCGCTGGCGCTGATCATGACCTGCGGCCGTTCCGGGCGGCTCCCGCACCAGTCGATGAGCGCGAGCGTGGGCTGAACGCGGCTGTCGATGAGCAGTTTCCGGCGAGCGCTCGTCCACGGCGGGCCAACGGCGGGTGCGCCAGCCAGATTCACGATCACATCGACGCGAGCGTCTCGCGGAATCCCGTCTAGCGCGCCGATCACGCCGATTCCGCGAGGCAGGAGCTGCGTCGCGCGGCGCACGTTCCGGGCCCAGACACGCACGTCGTCGCCGCGGTCCAGCCGCCATGCCGCGAGATGGCTTCCGATGAAACCCGTTCCGCCAACGATGAGGATCGAGCGTTTCGCCACGGCGCCTCAGTCTCCAGCGGCTTCGTAGTCGATCTGCACGATCACGAGCGTGCGTTCGCCACCCGGGAGTTGCACTTTGACTTCCTCATCGAGCGCCTTGCGCATGAGCGCGCGCGCGAGCGGCGCATCCATGCTGATGTAACCCGGCTGCGCATCGAATTCGTCCGGGCCGACGATGCGATGGCGGATCTGCTTTCCATCGTCGTCCTCCAGTGTCACCCAGGCGCCGAAATACACGCGGCTGCGATCCGTGGGCGTCTTGTCCACCACGGTCATTCCATCGAGCCGCTTGCGCAGGAATCGCACGCGCCGGTCGATCTCGCGCAATCGTTTCTTGCCGTAGGTGTACTCGGCGTTCTCGGAACGATCTCCCTGCGCCGCGGCTTCGGAAACCGCCTGCGTCACGCGCGGCCTTTCCACCTTCCACAACTCGTCCAGTTCTTGTTTGAGCCTCACCGCACCGGCAGGGGTGATGAACTGCGATCCGGGTTTCTCTGGGACGCGATAACGACTCACTGAATCAACTCGCTACTTTGTGGGCAGATGTGATGGGGGTCTCAGTCAACCGGTGTTTCACCGGGAGGGTTCTGTGCCGCGGTTCACGGCCCCCGGGCGGCCGCGAGCCTACGCTGTATCCATGGCTGCACGGTATTACACGCACTTTGTCACGAGCGCTGAACCCGCGCACTCGAGCGAGTGGAGCGGAGTCATCGAACTGACGCATCCCCTCGGCGAACGCCGCGATTCGAAGGAGCTGCGCCGGCTGCTGGCCGCGAACTTCGAGATCGACGCCGAGGACATCAAGATTCTGCAGGTCGCGAGACTGCACTGACGCGAATCCCCTAGCGGACTTCTTTCCCTTCATCGAAAGTCCGCCTTCTCAAGCCCCGAGCCCCCAAAGCTCGGGGCTTTTTTTATACTCCGGGCCATTAGAATCACTCCGGGGTCTTCCATGCTTCAGCGTTTCGCCGCCACGGCTTCGGTCGCCGTGTGTGTATTAGCAGCTTGCGCTTCCAGTCCGCAGCCCCCGGCCACGCCTTCGATTCCGGTTCCGCCTCCCGCGCCCGCACTGAAGTCGGGGCTCGACCTGGCCGGCTTCGACCGTACGATCCGCCCGCAGGACGACCTCTACCGCTTCGCCGGCGGCAACTGGCTGAAGAACACGCCGATCCCGGCCGACCGGTCGAATTACGGTTCTTTCTCGGTGCTCGACGACCGCGCGCGCGAAGAGGTGAGGCAACTCATCGTCTCGACGTCGGAGAAGGCCAACCGGCCGGACGGCTCGGACGCGCAGAAGGTCGGCGACTACTATCTCGCGTTCATGGACACGGCGCGCATCGAAAGCCTGGGGCTCGCGCCGCTCGCGGATGAGCTCGCGCGCATCGACGCGATCTCCACGCCGCGCGACGTCGCGCGTTACATCGGCCACAGCCAGCGCATCGGTGTGGCTCAGCCTTTCGTCTGGTACTCCACACCCGACAACAAGAATTCCTCGGTCTACCTGGGATCGCTGTACCAGAACGGGCTCACGATGCCCGATCGCGATTACTACCTCTCGCCCGACGAGAAATACGCGAAGTTCCGCGCCGCGTTCGCGGTGTACGCCGAGAACCTGCTGGCCCGCGCGGGCGAGCGCAATGCCAGGTCCGCCGCGGCGCGCATCGCCGCGCTCGAGACGCGCATCGCGAACTACCAGTGGACCAAGGTGCAGAACCGCGATCCCGTGAAGACCTACAACCCGATGGAGCTGCCCGAGTACCAGAAGCTCGCGACCGGCTTCGACTGGCTGGCGTTCTTCGAAGGCATGGGCGCCCCGGCGCAGAAGCTGGACATCAGCCAACCACCGTTCATCAAGGGCATCGCCCAGCTCGTGAGGACGGTGCCGATCTCCGACTGGCGCGTGTACTTCAAGTTCCAGCTCCTCGACGACTACGCGCCGCTGCTGCCCCAGCAGTTCGCGGACCTCGAGTTCGAATTCCACGAGAAGACCATCAACGGCGTGCCCGAGCCTCTGCCGCGCTGGCGCCGCGCCGTGAATTCCATGGACAACAACATGGGCGAGCTCATCGGCAAGATGTGGGTGGAATCGCATTTCGGCGCCGCCGCCAAGCAGCGCATGCTGCAACTCGTGGGCAATCTGCTGAAGGCCTTCGACACCTCGATAGACGGGCTCGAATGGATGAGCCCGGCCACGCGCACCGAGGCGAAGAGCAAGCTCTCGAAGATCACGGTCAAGATCGGTTATCCCGACAAGTGGCGCGACTACAGCGCGCTGACCGTGCGCCGCGATGACCTGCTCGGCAACGTGATGCGCGCCTCGCAGTTCCAGCACGACCGCTTCGTCAAGCGCACGGGCGGCCCGGTGGACAAGGGCGAATGGCTCATGACGCCGCAGACGGTCAACGCTTACTACAACCCGACCACCAACGAGATCACGTTCCCCGCCGCGATCCTGCGCTGGCCTTTCTTCGACATGGATTCCGACGATGCGGTGAACTACGGCGGCATCGGCTCGGTGATCGGGCACGAGATCAGCCACGGCTTCGACGACTCGGGCCGGCAGTTCGACGGCGACGGCAATCTGCGCGACTGGTGGACGTTCGAGGACGGCGCCAAATTCAAGGCGCGCGCGGGTGAGCTCGTGAAGCAGTTCTCGGGCTACAAGGTGCTCGACGACCGCCCGATCAACGGCGAGTTCACGCTCGGCGAGAACATCGGCGATCTCTCCGGCATGGCCGTGGCTTTCAAGGCCTACCAGATCTCGCTCGCGGGCAAGCCCGCGCCGGTGCTCGACGGATTCACCGGCGACCAGCGTTTCTTCCTGGGCTGGGCCCAGGTCTGGCGCCGCAACTACCGCGACGCGGAGATGCTCAAGCGTCTCGTGACCGATCCGCATGCGCCCAGCGAGTTCCGTGCGAATGGTCCGACGAGCAACATCGACGCTTTCTACGAAGCATTTGGCGTGAAACCCGGCGACGGCATGTATCGGCCGCCCAACGAACGCGTCAAGATCTGGTGATCCGGGGTTTGTCGACCTGAGAGGAGGGCGCGCATGCGCGGGCTACTGACGGGATTACTGGTGCTGATCGGCTGTTCGCAGCTCTCGGGCTGCGGCTACAACAAGCTGCAGGAGCAGGACGAGGGCGTGAAGGCCGCCTGGTCCGAGGTCGTGAATCAGTATCAGCGGCGCGCCGATCTGATTCCGAATCTCGTGGCGGCGGTCAAGGGTTTCGCCGCGCAAGAGGAGCGTGTGCTCGTCGGCGTCACCGAAGCGCGCGCCAAGGTCGGCACGATCCAGCTCACGCCCGAGCTGCTCGACAACCCGGAGGCGTTCGCGAAGTTCCAGGCAGCGCAAGGTGAGCTCACCTCCGCACTGAAGAGCCTGATCGCAGTGACCGAGAACTATCCGGAGCTCAAGTCCGACGCGAACTTCCGCGACCTGCAGGTGCAACTCGAAGGCACGGAGAACCGCATCGCCGTGGCGCGCAACCGGTACATCGAGTCGGTGAAGGCCTTCAACGTCACCGTGCGTTCGTTCCCGACGAACATCACGGCGGGCATGTTCGATTTCGACGAGAAGCAGAATTTCAGCGTGCAGAACGAGGCCGAGATCTCCACGGCGCCCGCGGTGAACTTCGATACCTCCACGCCTTCGCAGCAGGCGCAGCCGGTGGAATCCGCGCCCGCGGCGCCGCCGGCCAACTGAACACGTGAATCCCCGGCGGGGAAAGGCCGCGCTGCTCTGGCTGGCGCTGCTGTTCGCCGGCCCGGTGCTGGCGCAGATCGCGCTGCCGAAGTTCGAGGGTCTCGTCATCGACGAGACCGGTACGCTCACAGCGGCGCAGCAGGCGAGCCTCGATGAAAAGCTCACGGC
>JBKPPO010000138.1:0-21226 GCA_046733635.1 Pseudomonadota bacterium
TCCTGGTTCCTGCAGATGCTTGCAGTCCTGGAATCTACAGCCGGGAGCGCGCGCTTCGATCTCCGGAAACCCGAGCGTGCGTTCGTCGAGCAAATCGATGGCCGGCGCGAAGTCGCGGACACCGGGTGAATCGATGAGCGATCCGCCCGAGGCGAGCGGATATGCGCGCGAAGCGGTCGTGGTGTGGCGGCCTTCCTCTTCGCGCATGAGATCGCCCGTCGCAGCGTCGGCTTCCGGGAGCAGCGCGCGCACGAGGGACGACTTGCCCACGCCGGACTGGCCTACCAGCACGCTGACCGCGTTCGCGAGTCGCGCGCGCAGTTCCTCGAGTCCTTCGCCGAGTTTCGCGGAGCAGGACAGCGGTGCGTAACCCGCAGCCGCGTACGCAGCGAGTTCGGTGCGCAGATCTTCATCGGGCTCGAGGTCCGACTTGTTGACCGCCACGGCGCCGGCGATGCCCGCGGCCGTAGCTGCGCACAGGTATCGGTCGACGACGAAGTAGTCGGGGCGGGGCACCGGCGCCAGCACCACGACGAGTTGCGTGATGTTGGCCACCACGGGCTCGCTTTCGCCGCGCATGTTGGCGCGCGCCAGCAGCGTCCGCCGCGGCAGCACTTCGGTGATGAGCAGTTCGTCGTGCTTGCGATCTTCTTCGCATCGCACGCGGTCCCCGCAGACGATCGACAGCCGGCGTCCCGAAGGTCGCGCCCGGAGCTCCTGGTCGCCCTTGCGAACGAGCAGGTGACGCCCAAATGCCGCAATCACCTCGGCTTCGAATTGTTCGTCTTTCGACATTCCCGGTAGTATCGCGTCAATCCTATGCCGAGCAGCGACTATCTCATCTGGATCGATCTCGAGATGACGGGCCTCAAGCCCGACACCGACGTCATCATCGAGATGGCCACCATCGTCACCAACGCCGATCTCGAGCTGGTGGCCGAGGGCCCGGTCATCGCCATCCACCAGTCCGACGCGGTGCTGGACGCCATGGACGACTGGAACAAGCGCACCCACGGGGCGTCGGGGCTCATCACGAGGGTTCGCGACAGCAAGTACACCATGGCCAGCGCCGAGGCGCGGACGATGGAATTCCTCAAGGTGCTGGTCGAGCCCAATGCGTCGCCGATGTGCGGCAACAGCATCTGCCAGGACCGGCGGTTTCTCGCGCGGCACATGCCGACGCTCGAGCGCTTCTTTCATTACCGCAACCTCGACGTGAGCACGGTCAAGGAGCTCGCGCGCCGTTGGGCGCCGTCCATCATCCCGGGGTTCTCCAAGCAGGGTTCACACAAGGCGCTCGACGACATCCAGGAATCCATCCGCGAGCTCGCGTACTACCGCGAACATTTCTTCGCGCCCGAATTCCAGAAGCTGTGAGCCCGATCCGTGACTGACTTCCTGCCCACGTTCGGCGACGTCGTGGCCGCGGCGGCGCGCATCGGTCCCCACATCGTGCGCACTCCCGTCATGCGCAGCGCGGCTTTCGACGCGCGCGTGGATCGGCGAGTGTTCTTCAAGTGCGAGAACCTGCAGACCGGCGGCGCGTTCAAGTATCGCGGCGCGATGAACACGGTGCTGCAGATGGATCCCGTCCGAACGCCGGTGGTGCTCACGCATTCCTCGGGCAATCACGGCAATGCATTGGCGCTGGCGGCGCGCGCGCGCGGAATGCGAGCGATTGTCGTCGTGCCTCGCGATTCGGCGCGAAGCAAGATCGCAAACATCGAAGCGGCGGGCGCGCGCATCGAATATTGCGAACCCGGCCTGGCGGCGCGCGAACAGAAGCTCGCGGAAGTGCTGGCGCGTGAGCCGGGAGAAGTGGTTCATCCCTTCGACGATGCGCGCATCATCGCGGGGCAGGGGACGGCCGCGCTCGAGCTGCTGGCGGAAATCCCGGGCCTCGACGTCATCACCACGCCCGTGGGCGGGGGTGGCCTCATCGGCGGCACGGCGTTGGCCGCGAAATCACTGGCGCCCGGCATTCGCGTCGTGGGCGCTGAACCGGCCAACGCGGACGATGCCCATCGATCACTCAAGACCGGGGTGCGAAGTGCGGTGCAAGTGCCGGACACCATTGCCGACGGCTTGCGAGGTTCCATCGGAGTGCGCAATTTCGAGCTGCTGCGGACACGGGTGGACGACGTGATCACGGTGACGGAAGCCCAGATCGTCGACGCGATGCGCATCGTCCTGCAGGATCTCAAGCTGCTGATCGAACCGTCGTCCGCCGTCGCCGTGGCAGCCGTGCTGTCGGGACGGATGGGCGCGGCAGGCCAGAGCGTGGGCATCGTATTGTCGGGCGGAAACGTCGATCTCGATCGATGTTCGTTCTTGCGAGGCGCCCCGACTTCAGCGTAAGAATTCTTACGTTGCGATCGTTTGCCGGCGGAACTCCTGGACGCGATCCGCGTCACGCCCGATTGGCTTGAGATTTGCGTCTTGAATGATCATCGATGTCCGCTATATTCGGACTCGATGATCCTGAACGACGCACAAACTCTGGTTTCATGGCGCGCGCGCCCTGGCAGCTTCGTCGCGCTCATGTCGCTTTACGAAAGCAATTACCTGCGGCTGGCTTCGCTCGCGGGCGATCTGCAGCAGCTCGCGGACGTGCGCATCTCGCGTGTCACGGACGACTGTGACCTGCGTCTCAGCGTCAATGAGCGTTCGCCCTACACCACGAGCCTGGATCTCACCTATCTGTTCCCGGACGGGGACGGCCTCAGCACGTATCCGGACATGCGAGTGCGCGTGTATCACGATGCCCGCCTCGTCGAAGCGCAGGAATGGGCGTCGCAACACGAGCACGACGCGTTGCGCCGCCTCCGCGGGGCGGCGGAGCGTGAACTGGATCAGCGTTGGGCCCGGAACACGATGTTAAATAAGTGGCTGGAATACTGTATCGATCGCGGCCACGGATTCCGGGACCATGAAAGCGCTGAAGCCTTTTGCCTTCCTCGGCGGAAACAACAAGACTGAAGAGCCGCCGGTCGAGGACGGGCGGGTAGTCGAGCTGTTCCGCAGCCGCGCGGAACTCCGCAAGCAACACGAAGAGCTCCATGGGACGGTCCAGCGGATGCGGGACCGCCTGAAGCAGCAGGAAGCCGCCACCCAGCGGCTGCAGGACATGTTCGAGGGGCTGGAGAAGCGCCTCGAGTCGGCCGACACCGGCCTATCTACCCTGGTTTTCTATCACCTGCGCGCGCTGTGGCTCGACGGTCGCGAGATCATCGACCAGATGGTCAAGGACCTGGCCGCCAAGCAGGAAGAAAAGGAACGCAAGGCTTTCGCGCTCGAAGGCAACCGCCGGCAGTTCGCGCAGCGACAGGCGCTCGAGCAGCAACTCCGCCAGGCGGAGACCGAGATGGTCGGCGCGCGCCAGGCGCTGGCCGCATTCGATTCACGGCTGGCCAAACTCGACAAGTGGTGGCATCGCTGGGAGAGACCCAAGGTCGCCGCAAGACGTCCGGCGTTCCAGTCGGCGGCGCAGTCGGCGGAAGAAAACCTGCTGGCCGCGCGCGCGCGTGTAGAAGCTCTGGACAAAGCGGGCGCGGGAGACTTCCCGGGCATCTCGGTGGAGTCGAAGCGGGCCATCAACATCGTCGCCATCGCCTGCGCGGAAGTGCTGTGCCTGCGGCTCTCGCGCACCTCGCTCGTCGCGGCGGCGCGCGCGGCGATGGGCAAGCGTGAAGCCACCGAGTACTACGGCGATCTCGCCGCCTGCGTCTCGCTCATGAGCGACATCGTGAAGGCGCGCAACCTGCTCAAGCAGCGCAACGGGCTCATGCAGGAAGTAGGGCAGCGCACCGAACGCCTGCGCAGCAGCGCGGCTTATCTCGGCGAAAACGAAACGGTACCGATTCCCGAATCCTGTGGTGTGTCCGAGGGCGACGTGCTTGCGCACCGTTCCCATGGCGTCACCGCGGCCAGGCTTCCCAACGTGGTGGCGGAAGACACCTTCGATCTCTTCAAGGTGTTCCTGCAGTAGCTCCGCCGGCGGGGGTCCCGGCCACACGTGTGCGGCCGATGAACCGCTTCAGTCGTTCCGCGCCGTTGTCTATCCAGACGTAGAACGCGGGCACCACGAACAGCGACATCACCGCTCCGGCGAGCAATCCGCCCATGATGGCGCGCGCCATCGGCGCGTACGAAGGTCCGCCGCCGCCCACGGCGAGCGAAGCCCCGCCCACGGCCAGTGGCAGCAGACCCAGCGAAGCCGTCAGCGTGGTCATGAGGATGGGGCGCAGGCGATCGCGCCCGGCCTGGACGATCGCCGCCATGCGTTCCAGGCCGGCGTTGCGCAGTTCGTTGATGTGCGCCACGAGCACGATGCCGATGTTGACCACCACGCCTATCAATATCTGCACTCCGATGAAGGCCATGAGCGTGATCGTCGTGCGCGTGAGGAACATCAGCCAGACGACGCCGACGATGGCCATGAAGATCGAGGTGATGATCGACAGCGGATACACGGTGCTCTCGAAAACCGCCGCCATGACGAGATAGATCATCGCGATGGCCAGCAGCAGGTTGAAAACCATGGTGTTGGAATTCTCGTCCTGCCGGTCGAATCCCTTGCCGAGCTTCCAGGAATAACCCGGCGGCAGCTGGTAGTTCGACAGCAGCGCCTGGACTTCCTCCCGCACGGCGTCGAGCGTGGAGTCCTGGCTCACGTTGCCGGTGATCGCGACCGAGGTCAGGCGGTCCATGCGCTCGATGGCGCGCGGGCCCTTGGCGATTCGGAAGTCCGCGACGGCGGACAATGGAACCCGGGCGCCGCCCGGCAGGTAGATAGGAAACTCGGCGAGGTTGTCGATGCTCTGGCGGTCGGATTCGCGGAAGGCGAGGCGCAGCGTGAGCTCGCGCTCGGTGCCACGGAATTCCCGCAGCCGGTCGCCACGCAGCGCGGCGGCGACGGCCTGGGCCACGTCGGACGCAGTCACGCCCAGCCCCGCGGCGCGCTGCCGGTCGACGACGATCTGCACTTCCTCATCACCCTCGCGCGCCTCGGACCGCACGGCCTCGAGTCCCTTGACCGAGCCCATGACGCGCGCCACCTCGTCGGCGAGCAGCGCCAGGCGCTCCGACGATTCACCCGTGAGCTGCACGCTGAAGCGTTGACTGCCGGAGTTGTCGTCATCCCAGCGGAAGCTCGGTTTGCCGATGATGATCTCCGGGATCCCTTCCTGCGCTTTCGCGACGAACTCCTGCACGTTGGGGCCGCCGTCATCGCGATCCTTCAGCACCACGATGGAGATGGCGCTCGTCTGGTCATACACGCTGTAGAAACTCTTGATGCCGAGCTCTGCGCGCCGTCCCTCGAAGTGCTTCTCGACGACGCGCACCGCGGCCTCGACGCGATCGATGGGATGTGTGCCGCGGATGTTGTAGCCCAGGAAGACCTGGCCGCCGCCATCCTGCGCGCCCGGGTCGAACTTGATGAACTTGCCGGGGAACGCGGCGGAGAGGGCGACGAGGCCCACGGTCATCGCCAGCACCATGATCAGCCCGAATGCGGTCCAGCCGCGATGGTGGATGCTCCAGTCCAGCCAGCGCGTGTATCGGTCCTGCAGGCGCGCGATCCAGCTTTTCGCGTCCTGCGGCGGCGGTGCGGCGAAGCGCGAGGTCGCCATCGGGATCAGCGTCTGCGCGATGATCAGCGACGAGATCATGGCGACACAGATCGGGATGGCCGCATGCGTGAGCCAGATCGAGATCTCATTGTTGCTGCCGAACAGCACGGGCAGGAACACGACAACGCACGTGGCGGTGCCCGCGAGTGTGGCCACGCCCACCTCCTTGACGCCTGCCAGCGTCGCGGCGCGCGGATGATCGGGATCGAGCTGCCGGTGGCGGTACACGCTTTCAGTGACCACGACCGCGTTGTCCACGAGCATGCCGATGGCGAGCATCATGCCCATCATCGACATCACGTTGATGGTGAGACCGGCGAAGTACATCACGGCCAGCGTGACCAGCAGCGACAGTGGCACTGCGGCGCTCACGATGAGTGTCGTCGGCCAGTGCCGCAGGAACACGAACAACACGGCGAATGCCAGAGCGGCGCCGATCAGTCCCGCCTCGGTGAGATCGGCCAGAGATTGTTTGATCGCGTCTGCCTGGTTGTCGATGATGAAGACCGAGATGCCCTGCATCTGCGGCAGCGATTCGTTCTTCTCGATGACGGCCAGCACGCGGTCGACCACGTCCACGACGTTCGCCTGCGTGGACTTGTACACATCGAGTCCGACGGCGGGGCGCCCATCGAGATGGCGGCGCCGCAGGATCTCGGGACTCACGAGTTCCACGCTGGCGACGTCGCCGACGCGCACATTGCCGTCGATCACGAGGCTGCGGATCTCGTCGAGCGAGCGGAATTCGCCGAGCGGCCGCACGGAGAAACGCTCGCCATTCCCGGTGATCTCCCCCGCGCCCACGGAGAAGTTGCTCTTCTGGAGCAGCTGCACGAGCCGGCGGATGTCGACGCCATGCGCAGCGAGCCGGCCCGGATCGACGAGGATGCGCACTTCGCGCGCTTCGACGCCGGCAAGCTCGACCCGGGCCACGCCGTCGATGCGTTCGATGGGCTTCTTGAAGTAGCGGTCGAGCAGATCGTATTGGGAAGACAGATCCTGCTCCGCCGAGAATCTCACCGAGAGCATCGTGGCGTCGGCGGCCGACGCCATCCACATCCACATGCGATCCGCCGTTTTCGGCAGTTGCGAGCGCACCGAGTCCAGTTTGTTGCGCACCTCGAAGGCCGCCGTGTTGATGTCCGTGCCCCAGGCGAAGCGGATCTCGAAGCGCGAATCCTGGTCCGTCGAGGTGGAGCGGATCTCCTCGATGCCGGGCAAGGTCGCGAGCGCGTCTTCGATGGGCCGAGTGATGAGTTCCTCCGTCTCTTCGGGCGTCGAGCCCGGATATGGCACTCCCACGCCCATGAACGGGAAGCTCACGTCGGGATACTGCTCGAGCGGCAGCAGCCGCACGGACACGAGGCCGATGACCGCCACCGCCGCGTAGATCATGAGCGTGGTGATCGGGCGGCGAAGCGCGAAGCCGGTGTGGACCATGTCAGTCCTCCTGCTTGCGCAGTGCGAGGACGGGAGCGGCCGGACTCCCGGGATTGCCCGCGTCTGTCGCAGGCGCCTTCACGAACTCCTTGCGATCGAGCACCGCGTACAACACGGGGATCACCACGAGGGTGAGGAACGTGGCGACGAACGTGCCCGCGATCACGGTGATCGCCATGGGCCGCCGGATCTCTGCGCCTTCGCCGATGCCGATGGCCATGGGGATCAGGCCGATGATGGTGCTCACGCTGGTGATGAGGATGGGCCGCAGGCGGGTGCGGCCCGCGAGCTCGATGGCCTCTATCTTCTCGAGCCCGCGCTCACGCGCCTGGTTGATGGCATCGATGAGTACGATCGCGTTGTTGACGACGATGCCGGCCAGCATGATGAGACCGATCAACGCCACGGAGTTGATCGTGGTGCCGGTGATGTACAGGCCCCAGATGGAGCCGATGAGGCCCATCGGAATCGTGAACAGGATCACGAAGGGATGCAGCAGCGATTCGAACTGCGACGCCATCACGAGATAGACGAGGAACACCGCGAGCGCGAAGGCCAGTCCCAATGAGCGGAAGCTCTCGGTCATCTCTTCGGACTGGCCGGTGACCGAACCCAGGATGCCCACGGGCAGGGTGGTCTCACCCAGGATTTCCTGCGCGCGGGCGGTCGCGTTTCCAAGATCGCCGTCCACCGGCGCGGCCGAGATCACGGCCACACGCTCCTGGTTGGCGCGGCGGATTTCCGCGGGGCCGGTGGCGAGCTTCACCTCCGCCACGGCGGACAGCGGCACGGGCCGTTCCGATCCCGGGTTGACCACGAGGTTGCGCACCTCTTCGATCGACGCCGCGCGTGTATCCACGCTGCGCACCAGCACGTCTATCTTCTTCTCCTGCAGGCGGTAACGCGTGGCCACGTTGCCGCGCACGTTGGAGACGACACGGTCGGCGATGTCACGCACGGCAAGGCCGAGCTGCGAGGCGCGCTCCTGATCGAAGAGGATCTGGATCTCGGGATGTCCGCCTTCGACGCTCGAGCGGATGTCGCGGAATGCGCCGGACGCTTCCATGCGATCGCGAACCGTGTTCGCCGCGAGCGAGAGACGGTCGAGGTCGTAGCCCGAAAGCACCACTTCCACGGGCGTCGCCAGCGTGAGCAGGGCGGGGCGCGTGAATTCGTATTGCGCGCCCGGAATGCCGGCGAGTTGGCCGCGCAGCTCCTGCATCGCGAGTTCCTCGCCCTGTTTGTCGACGGGCGCCTGAAGTTTCACGTCGAGGTTGCCGGTGTTCTCGCCGGAGTCCACGGGATTGGCGTCGAGCCGGTTGCCGGTTCCGGCCACGCCGTAGGCGCTTTCGAGGTTCGGCAGTGCGCGCGCCGCGGAGTGGATGGCCTGCACCTGGCGATCCGTGGTTTCGAGCGGTGATCCCGCAGGCAGCCGCATCTTCACCGTGAACTCACCTTGCGAGAGCTGCGGGATGAGTTCGGTGCCCAGCAGCGGCAGGATCATGGCGGTCACCACCAGCAACCCCGCGGCCGTCGACAACACCGCTGCGCGGCGGTCCAGCGCCCAGGACAACAGGCGCGGATACAGACGATCGAGGAAGCCGTAGCTCTTTTGCGTGGCCCAGACGAAAGGCGAGAGCGCCACGGCAAACAACTTTCCGAGCAAGCCGAACACGACGCGCGCCACGCGCACGGTCCAGGTGATCGCGAGCCGGAACAGCCATGCGAGCGCGGACAGCAGCCACCGGATGGCGAATAGCGGCGCCTTCAGGAACAGCCAGGCGCCGCGCTCCGGCAGCGGCCTGACGACGCGTTCCCGAACCAGCGCGCGCACCTTGAGGTTGTGCCAGGTGGCGGTGGCGTAGCGTTGCAGCGCGCCCAGGGTTTCACGCGGCTCGCCCGCATCGACCGCGGCGCTCTCGCGCGGTTCGCCGAGCCGCGCGCGCCAGGCGGTGAGCATGGGCACCAGCGTGATGCCCACCATCAGCGAGATGAGCTGCGCGAAGGTGACGGTGAGCGCCTGGTCGCGGAAGAGCTGGCCCGCGATCCCGCTCACGAACACCATCGGGAAGAAGACCGCGACCGAGGTGAGTGTGGATGCCGTGACGGCCGTGGCGACTTCGGCCGTGCCTTCGCGCGCGGCATCGACAGTGGACAGGCCCGCCTCCTTACGCCTCGCGATGGCCTCGAGGATCACCACGGAATTGTCGATCAGCATGCCTACCGAGAGAGCGATGCCGCCGAGCGACATCACGTTGAGCGTGAGGTCGAACGAATACATCATCACGAAGATGCCGACGACGGTGACCGGGATCACGATGCCGGTGACGATGGTGGCCCAGGCATCGCGCAGGAAGAAGTACAACACGAGGATGGACAACAGGCCGCCGAGGATCGCCGCGTCCTTGACGTCGCTCACCGCGCTCGCGATGAACTTCGACTGGTCGTACACGGGCACGAGCTTCGTGCCGGGCGGCAGAATCTTCCCGAGGTTCTCGAGCTTGGTGCGGATGCCGCCGGCGAGCTGCACGGTGTTGGCGTCGCCTTCCTTGTAGATGGCGAGCTCGATGCATTCATCGCCGTTGAGACGCGTGATGGCCGTACGGTCCTTGTAGCCGCGTTCCACGCGAGCCACGTCCTTGAGGTACACCGGCTGGCCGTCGACGGTGGCGATCACGGCGTTCGCCATGTCTTCGAGCGTGTCGAACTCGTTCACGGTGCGGACCAGGAACCGCTGCGTGCCTTGCTCCAGCCGTCCTCCGGAGAGATTCACGTTCTCCGCGCCGATGCGCTGCGCGACCTGCTCGATCGACAACCGCAGTTGCGCGAGCCGCTGCTGATCCACGTACACCTGGACTTCGTCTTCGAAGCCGCCGCTCACCTTGACCGCGGCCGAACCTTCGACCGATTCGATCTCCGGCTTGATCCGATCGTCGGCGAATCGCCGCAGGAACTTGAGCCGTTCCTCGTGGCGCGTGCCCGTGACGTTCTTCGCCGACGAGGTCTCGTCGACGAATGCCACGCGCATCACGGGTTCGCTCGAAGGATCGAAGCGCAGCAGCAGGGGGCGCGTCGCCTCGACCGGCAGCCAGAGCAGATCGAGCCGTTCGCGGACTTCGATGCCCGCGAAGTCCATGTCCGTGCCCCAGGTGAACTCGATGATCACGTCGGACTGGCCCGAGCGGGACACCGAACGGACCGAGCGCACATTGCGCACCACGCCCGCGGCTTCCTCGATGGGCCGGGAAATCAGGTTCTCCACCTCGGCCGGCGCGGCGCCGGGTAGTTCGGTGCGGATGGTGACCGTGGGGTAGGAGAGGTCGGGAAGCAGGTTCACCTTGAGCCGGGACAGGGAAATCATCCCCAGCAGGGTGATCGCCACCGTCGCCATGGCGATGGTGACTCGCCGGCGTATCGCGAAATCCACGATGTTCATGGCGAACTACTTTTTGACGACTTGCGCGGGCTGTTCGAGCGTGACGACACGCACCGGGTTGCCATCCTTCAGGCCGTTCTGGCCCACGACGACCACCTGTTCGGCTCCGGTGAGGCCGTCCAGCACTTCCACCTTGCCGGCGTTGGACAAGCCGGTCCTGACAGCGCGTTGTTCGGCCTTGCCCGCGTTGACCACGAACACGTTCGACGATCCGTCGGTGTCGAGAAGGGCGATGCGCGGGATCGTCAGCGCGTCGGCGCGCCGCTCGAACACGATACCCACGCGCGAAAACATCCCCGGCTTGAGATCGCCCCGCGGATCGTCGACCTCGAGCGTGACCTTGAACGTCGCGGTGGCGGCATCGACCGTGGGCGAGACCAGCTTCACCACCGCTGGATAGGCTCGCCCGGCTAGCGCGTCCACCGCGATGCTGGCCGATTGTCCGGGTTTGAGGCGCGCGAGCTCGCGCTCGGGCACGAAGACGCTGGCCTTGAGAGGCGTGGGATTGGTGACGCGGAAGATCTTCGCGCCGGTCGCGATCTCCTGACCCAGCTTCACGTGGCGTAGCGACACCACACCCGCAAAGGGCGCGCGGATCTCGCTGTACGACAGATTGAGACGCGCCAGGTCGTCGGCGGCGCGATGGTTGTCGAGGTCGTACTTGAGCCCTTCGAAAGCGCCGGCCGAGACCAGCCCTTTGTCGTGCAGCTCGATCTGGCGATTGAAGTCGCGCTCGGATTTGGCGAGCGCGGCGCGGGTCTGGGCGGCCTGGAGACGCAACTGTCGATCGTCGAGCTGCGCGAGCACCTGGCCGGCCTTCACGCGATCGCCTTCCTCCACGTAGATGCGGCGGACTTCGCCTGCCACCTTGGCGATGACTTCGGCGTCGGCCTCCGCTTCGAGCGTGGCGGTACCTGAATACAGGGCGAGCATCTCGCCGCGCGCAGGAGACGTGACTTCGACGGGGATCGCGGCTTCGGAGGCCGCCTTGTCCTGCCTCGCTTCCGCGGCCTTGTCGGCCGCCACGCCTTCCTTGGCGCATCCCGACAGGGATCCCAAGGTCAAAGCAACGGTGGAAACGGCGGCCGAAAGCGCGGCCACGCGAATGCTGGTGTTTTTCATGCCCTTCCCCTGGTGCTTGCCGTTAGGACGCGGCAAGGCACGAAATGGTTGCGAGATGGGCGGGGAGTCTAGGCAAGGACTGGTGTTGTAGTCAACTACAACACCAGTCCGGTGGGCTGGTCATGGCCGGCACTCTCAGCCGGCCCCCGGCGATCAATCGGCGGCGGGCTTCTTCACGTCGCTTCGAACCGTGCGCGACGGAGCCGGCTGCAGCGGGCGAAGGCCCGTCACCATGTCCGCCATGATCTCCGCGCCCTGGTCGAGCACGGTATCGGGGAACTTGGCTTCCGCGAGCTCCTCCGCGCTCTTGAGCGGCGGCAGGCTCTGCGCCGCGCGACGGGCGTTCTCGCGGGTCAGGCGTTCGGCGTCGAGGCGCTCACGCTCTTCCTTGCGCTTCTGAAGATTCAGCGACAGTGAAGTCTGCTTGCGCACCGCGTCCGCGGCGGCGAGATCGGCGAGCAGCCAGCGGTAGTCGGGATCGCGGCCGGCGCGGGTCTTTTCTTCCGTGGCGAGCGCGGCGATCGGCAATGACTTGGCTTCGCTACGGAAGGGCACGCCGGGGATTCGATCCCAGGGCAGCGCGCCTTCGAGCGCGCTCTCACCGAACTCGTCCATGTCGATCTGCGACGGCAGCGGCACGTCCGGCTCGACGCCGCGATGCTGCGTGCTTTCGCCGGTGACGCGGTAGAACTTGCCGATGGTGACCGTGAGCTGACCATTGACCGGTTTCGGTGACCAGCGATCGAGCGGCACGAGGTTCTGCACCGTGCCCTTGCCGAAGGTGCGCTGGCCGAGCACCACGCCGCGGCGATAGTCCTGGATCGCGCCCGCGAAGATTTCCGAGGCCGACGCGCTGAAGCGGTCGACGAGTACGGCCACGGGGCCGTTGTACGCCACGCCCGGCTCGGGATCGTCCTGCACCTCGAGCTCGCCGGTGGTGACCTTGAGCTGCACCACGGGACCCTTGTCGACGAACAGGCCGGTGAGTGCGGTGGCCTCGGGTAGATAGCCGCCGCCATTGCCGCGCAGGTCGAGAACGAGGCCGTCGATCTTCTCGGTCTTGAGCTCGTTGATGAGACGGCGGACATCGCGCGTCGTGCTGCGGAAATCTTTCTCGCCGCGATTCTGCGCTTCCACGTCCTGATAGAACGCGGGCACGTTGATGACGCCGACGCGGATCTCCTTCTCGCCACGCTTGATCGTGCGGAGTTCTTTCTGCGCGGCCTGTGCTTCGAGCGAGACCTTGTTGCGCGTGAACTCGAGCGTCTTCTCGGGCGAACCGGGAGCGGCGCCCGCGGGCAGCACCTGCAGACGGACCTGTGTGCCCGCGCGGCCGCGGATGAGCTGCACGACATCGTCGATGCGCCAGCCGAGCACGTCCGTGACCGGACCTTCCTTGCCCTGGCCGACACCCGTGATGCGGTCCTTGACCGACAGCGAGCCCGCGACGGCGGCAGGACCACCTTCGATGACGTTCATGATGGTCACGTAGTCATCCACGAGCTGCAGCGACGCGCCGATGCCGTCGTAGTTGAGGCTCATCTGGATGCGGTATTCCTCGGAGCTGCGCGGCGAGAAATAGCTGGAGTGCGGATCGTAGGCGCGCGCGTAGGAGTTCATGAGCGATTCGAACACGTCGTCGGCGCTGATCTGGTCGATGCGCTTCAAGGTGGTCTCGTAGCGCTTGCGCAGCAGCTTCTGCGTTTCTTCCCAGTTCTTGCCCGTGAGCGTCAGCGACAACGCGTCGTTCTTCACGCGCTTGCGCCACCACTCGTCGAGCTCGGCGGAGGTTGCGGCCCAGGGCGACTTGGTGCGGTCGAACTCGAACGTCTCGTTGAGCGTCCAGTCGGGCTCCTTGTCGAGCTGCGAGATCGCGAACTTGATGCGCTCGCGATTGCGCTGCTGGAAGCGCGCGAAGATCGCGAAGGCCGGGTCCACGTCGCCCGTGCGGATGATGTCGTCGAAGCGCAGCTTGTACTGCTCGAACTCGGCGATGTCCGACGCGAGCAGGCTCGAGTGCTGGCCGTCGATGCTTTCGATGTACCGCTGGTACACCACGGCCGACATCTTGTCGTCCAGCTTCGACTGGCTGTAATGCATGCCTTCGAGCATGGTGCCGACGCGGCGCGCCACCGAACGGTGCCGTTCGGATGGGACCACCGAGCCCGAGGGCAGGCTGGTGTTGGCGGGTACCTGCGCGGATCCGGAGAGGACCAGCAGGGCGGCGGCCATGGACGGCGCGAGCCAGCGGTTGGGGCGCCATCCGGAATTCGAGGTCAATGATTTCATTCGCTTGGGTGTCTCAAGCCGACGGAGGGTACGTACAATTCAACACTAAGGCCGCGCGGCGGCCGTCTCAAGTGCAATCTCCGCATATCAGGCCAAACGATGCGCCCACTGGTTGTTCTCCTTGGAATCGTGATGGGTTCGACAGTCTCGATCGCGCTGGGACTGCTCATGACGGGCGTGGTTTTCCTGTTGCTGCCCGATTCGGACTCGCGGCTGGCCGACGAAAGCCGCCCGCTGATGGCAAGCTGCCTGCTGTCGGTGGTACTGGCTGCTGCCGCTTCCGCGAGCTTCGTTTCGGAGCTCAAACAGCGCCACTGGCGGTACCTGGCCCACGCGGGCCTGGTCGCGATGCTGGCGATTGCCGTTTGGACTTACTGGCCCAGGAATTGACACCTGCATGAAAACATTCGAGCGAGCTTTGCGTCACTTGGTTCCGGCCCTGCTGGCCGGTGTGTCGATTGGCGCGGTATCCGGTCAGGGTTCCACCCAAGGCGGCGCGATCGACGAGGCGTTCTACCGCACGCACATCGCGAAGCTGGCCGCGGACGAATTCGGTGGCCGCAAACCCGGCACGGAAGGCGAGAAGTTGACGCTCGATTACCTCGAGAGCGAGTTCCGCAAACTCGGCCTCGAGCCCGCGAACAAGGGCAGCTTCCTGCAGCAGGTGCCGATGGTGGAGATCACCGCCGCGTCTGACGCCGCGCTGCAGATCACCTCGGGCAGCCAGAAGACCCACCTGGAATTCCGCAAGGACATGGTGATCTGGACCAAACGCGTGAAGCCGGCGGAGTCGATCGCCGACAGCCCGATGGTATTCGTGGGGCATGGCGTCACGGCGCCGGAATACGGCTGGGACGATTACGCCGGCGTGGACATGAAGGGGAAAACTGCGGTCATCCTCATCAACGATCCCGGGTTCGCCACCAATGATGCGACGTTGTTCCGCGGCCGCGCGATGACCTACTACGGACGCTGGACGTACAAGTTCGAAGAGGCGGCGCGGCGCGGCGCCACGGCGGCAATCATCATTCACCAGACGGAGCCTGCGGCGTACGGCTGGGACACTGTGGTGAACAGCTGGTCCACGCCGCAGCTCGATCATGCGTCAGCCGATGGCAATGCCGGACGCGTCGCCATCGAAGGATGGATCACGGAGCCCGCGGCGCAGGCGTTGTTCGCTGCGAACGGAACCACACTCGAAGCGGCGGTGAAGCGCGCCAACACGCGCGGGTTTCGCGCCGAGCCACTCGCGAGCACGCTGACCGGAAGCTTGCGCAATGCGATCCGCCGCACCAATTCCAACAACTTTGCCGCGCTGCTGCCGGGCACGAAGCGAGCGAACGAATTCGTCGTCTACATGGCGCATTGGGACCACCTCGGCAAACTGCCGGGATGCTCCGGCGACTGCGTCATGAACGGCGCGGTGGACAACGCCACGGGAACGTCCGGCCTGCTGACCATCGCCCGGGCTTTCGTGAACGCGAAGAAGAAGCCGGAGCGCAGCGTGTTGTTCCTCGCCGTGACTCTCGAGGAATCCGGTTTGCTCGGTTCGGCGTACTACGTCGACAACCCGCTGTTCCCGCTGGCGCAGACCGTGGCGGCCTTCAACATGGATGCCATGCATTTCGGTGGCCCGACCCGCGACGTGACGGTCGTGAACATCGGCGCGTCGGACCTCGAGAAATATCTCGCCGATGCGGCGAAGGCTCAGGGACGAGAACTGCGCGGGGAACCGACGCCGGAGAAGGGCTACTTCTTCCGCTCCGATCATTTCAATTTCGCCAAGCGCGGAGTTCCGGCTCTGTACATCAAGGGCGGCATCGACGACCGGGAGATCGGTCCCGCGGCGCGCGAGAAATACCTCGCGGATTTCACCGCGCAGAAGTATCACAAGGTGGGTGACGAATACTCCGCGGACGCGGACCTGCGCGCCGGTGTGCAGGACATGGAGCTGCTCTACGCCGTCGGCGCGAAGATCGCGAACGAGAAGACGTGGCCCAACTGGAATGCCGACAGCGAGTTCCGCGCGGCGAGGGATAGCTCACGCGCGAAGTGATCGGATTCGGGGGCGTCAGCGGCGGTCGCGCCGCATCTTCCAGGCTTCGCGCGCGGACTTGCCCTGGCTGGCGTTGTACGGATCGCACCCCTGGGATTCCTGCGAGGCGAACAGGAAGTCACCTAGCAAGGTGATCTTCACGTCCTGCGCCTGCTTCGGCTGGTCCGGATCGTGCCGCTTCTCTCGTTCCCGCTCGCGTTCGAGCTCACGCTGCCGCTCGCGCTCCTGCGCGCGAAGGTCGGCAAGGTAGTACTCGCTCATGGCTTTCGCCCTCGACTTGTTTGTTCGACTCTTCCCGGATCGAGTGTCGCTGAATTGCGTCACAGATTCGGAGGGCGCACCGAAGCGGCGCCGAATAATCCGTGAACCAGTTCACGGTTCCTCAGCGGGAGTTTTACTTAAAGCTTGCGGAGCAGCAGACGAAACACCCTGAACAGGGCGAGGAAGGCGAACGGGCCGAACACCACGATCCAGCAGCTCAGCCGCGGTTCGAACAGGCCCTTGAAGAAATCGAAGTAGAGCGCGAACAGTCCGCCGTTCGCGTACGGCTGCAGCGTGACGCTGCCCGCGAGGAAGATCAGTGCCGGCATCACGAGCAGACCCACGAGCAGGCTCAAGCCGAGGGTGATGGCTTCGAAGGCCGGTGGCGGCTGCGAGAAATACCAGTCGCGCGAACGCGTGAACCAGGTGAACAAGGTGGACTCGACCCCCGAGAAAAATTGCGCGGGCATAATAGCGCATGAGCAAAATCCGGGCGGCAGTCATCGGCGTCGGCTATCTGGGCCGTTTCCACGCGCAGAAATACGCGCAGATCTCCGATTGCGAACTGGTGGCCGTCGTCGACGGGCGCGAAGAAGTCCGCAATGCGGTGGGCACGGAGGTGAACAGCCGGGCGGTGGCTGACTACCGCGAGCTGCTGGGCAAGGTGGACGCCGTGAGCGTCGTGACGCCGACGCCCGCGCACTTCGAGATCGCCGACGCGTTCCTCGCCGCGGGTGCGCATGTGCTCGTGGAGAAACCGATCACTGAAACCCCCGCACAAGCCAGGGCACTGATCGCGCGCGCCGCCGGGGCGCAACGCATCCTGCAGGTGGGACATCTCGAACGCTTCAACGCAGCCGTGCTCGCGGCCGAGCCGCACCTGCGATCGCCGCGATTCATGGAATGCGTGCGCCTCGCGCCCTACAAGGAGCGCGGCACGGACGTGAACGTGGTGCTGGACCTCATGATCCATGACATCGACCTGGTGCAGTCGCTCGCAAACAGCGAGATCGTGAGTATCGATGCCATCGGCACGCCGGTGTTCTCGGGCGAGATCGACATCGCCAACGCGCGCATCCGCTTCGCCAACGGATGCGTGGCCAACACGACCGCGAGCCGCGTGAGTCTCAAGACCGAGCGGAAACTGCGCATCTTCGAGGACGCCGCCTACATTTCGCTCGACCTTCAGCAGAAGATTCTGACACTCATCCGGAAGCGTGAGGGGTTGCCCCAGCCCGGCCAGCTCCCCGTGAACATCGAGGAAGCGAATCTCGAGCAGGGCGACGCGCTGAAAAGCGAAATCGTTTCCTTCCTGGATTGCATCCGGAACCAGAAGCGCCCGGTGGTGTCAGGAGAAGATGGACTGCGCGCGCTGGAGACGGCGATCCGCATCACCGAGCAGGTTCACGCGAATCTCGGAGCGTCACGCCAGGCGTCTTGAACGAGTGTGCCGCGGTCCTACATATGCCGCATGAACACACTCGTCCGACCGCTGAATGACGTGCGCCGAACTCTCGACATCGACCTCGTAGCCGACTTCACCTGTCCCTGGTCCTGGCTGGGCATGGCGCAGCTCACGCGTGCGCTCGGCAGCTTGTCGGGAGACGTCGAGACCCGGCTGCGCTGGCATCCCTTCCGCATGGCGCCGGACAAGCCCAATGCGGTTCCACGCAGCTTCCACGACTACCTCGCGGAGCGGCTGCCCGCGGGCATCAGCGTGCCGTTCGCCGAGAAGAGCCTGACCGAAGCGGGACGCGAGCTCGGGCTCGACTTCCACTTCGAGAAGCTGGGCGCCTTGCCGAGCACGCACGAAGCGCACCGACTCGTCGAACTCGCGAACAAGGAAGGGCAGCACGCCAACGTGGCGGCGGCGATCTTCCGCGCGTACTTCGAGCGTGGCGCCGACATCGGTGACCCCGAGGTGCTGGCCGGCATCGCGGCCGAGGCGGGCGTCAGCGAATCCACGCTCCAGAAATTCCGCGATACGCGCGCCGGCGACAACGCCCTCGCGGGTAGCGAGGAACGACTGCGCGGGTTCGGCGTCCGCACCGTGCCCAATCTGCTCTTCGGCGGCAGGGTGCTCGTGCCGGGAACGGTGAACGTGGATACGTACGTTCACGCGCTCGACCAGGCGCTGTTCCCGGTTTCCGATGACGAGGCCGAGTCGCAGCCCACCGTTCATTGATCGAGCCTCGATGTTGCGGGCGGCAGCGCTGCGCGAGCGCGCGGGTTCGCGTGGTAATTTAGCGGCCGCATGACGCCCGGCCTTCCACAACATCTACGCGACATCGTCGGCGAGCAGGGTGTGCTCGAAGGCGACGCCGTCCGCCAACGCGCCGCCGTGCTCTGGCATGGCCGCGTCGATGCGAGCCTGCTCGTCCGTCCGCGCACTACCGAACAGGTATCGAAAGTGCTCGCGTTGTGTCACGGGCTTGGTCAGGCCGTCGTCACTCACGGCGGACTCACGGGCCTCGTGAACGGCGCCGATGCCGCGCGTTCCGATCTGGTGTTATCGATGGAGTCGATGAACGCCATCGAACGCATCGACGTGCCCGGCCGTACCCTGCGCGCGCAAGCCGGCGCGAAGCTCGGCAACGTGCAGCGCGAGGCGGAACAGCACGGCATGGTGTTTCCGCTCGATCTCGGCGCACGCGACAGCGCCACCGTGGGTGGCAACATCTCGACCAATGCGGGCGGACTTCGCGTGTTTCGTTACGGGATGATGCGCAACCTCGTGCTCGGCATCGAGGCCGTGCTGGCCGACGGCACGGTTCTCACTTCGCTCAACCGCATGCTCAAGAACAACGCCGGTTACGACCTCAAGCAGCTGTTCATCGGCAGCGAAGGCACGCTCGGTGTGGTTACTCGCGCAGAGTTGCGTCTCGTGTCGCGTACGCGCAGCCAGGAGACGCTGCTCGCCGCGCTTCCGAGTTTCGATGCTCTCGTGGATCTGCTCGGCCGGCTGGACGCGGGTCTCGGTGGCCAGCTCGCGGCATTCGAGGCGCTCTGGGGCAACTACTACGATCTCAATACCGCGCCGCCAGCGGGAAACTCGCCGCCGCTTGCGCGAGGCGCGCCGTTCTATGCCATCGCCGAAACGCTGGGCGGCGATCCGGAATCGGACCGCGCGCGGCTGGAGGCGGTACTCGGAGACGCGCTGTCGGCGGGCACCGTCACGGACGTGACGCTGGCCAGCTCGGAGACCGAGCGGCGCGCGATCTGGAACATCCGTGAAGACGTATGGCAGCCCAAACACATCGCGCCTTTGCTGACGTTCGACGTGAGCCTGCCCATCGAGAACATGAAGGCCTATGTCGAGGAGGTGAGTGCGTCCGTACGCGCCTTCGCCGGCGAGAACCGCTCCTTCGTATTCGGACACATGGCCGACGGCAATCTGCACCTGGTCATCGCAGCGGGCGATGACCCTGCGACGCGCGCAAGGATCGAAGCCCTGGTCTACGAGCCGTTGGCCGCCATCGGCGGATCGGTGTCCGCGGAACATGGGATCGGTCTCGAGAAACGCGCCTACCTTCCGCTGTCACGCACCGCCGCTGAAATTTCCACGATGCGCCTCATCAAGCGGGCGCTCGATCCCAAAGGCATCCTCAATCCCGGAAAGGTGTTCGAATGAACGCGCCCGCCCATTTGCAGCGCTCCACGCGCAAGGTCACCGTCGCCGCCACGCAGTTCGCCTGCGGTTGGGACGTGCAGGCGAACATCGCGAGCGCCGAGCGTCTGGTGCGCCAGGCAGCGAAGCAGGGTGCGCAGATCATCCTGATCCAGGAGCTGTTCGAGACGCCTTACTTCTGCATCGAACAGGACTCGCGTCATTTGCGGCTCGCCACCAGTGTGGCCGGGAATCCTGCGATCAATCACTTCGCTTCAGTGGCGCGCGAGCTCGGCGTGGTGCTGCCGATCAGTTTCTTCGAGAAGGCGAACAACTCGTATTTCAACTCCATCGCGATCCTCGACGCCGATGGCCGCAATCTGGGCGTGTACCGCAAATCGCACATCCCCAACGGACCCGGCTACCAGGAGAAGAATTACTTCAGCCCCGGCGACACCGGCTTCAAGGTCTGGGACACGCGTCACGGGCGCATCGGCGTCGGCATCTGCTGGGATCAGTGGTTCCCCGAGACGGCGCGCGCCATGGCGCTCATGGGCGCCGAGTTGCTGTTCTTCCCCACGGCGATCGGCAGCGAGCCGCCGCCCGCATTGCCCGTGAACTCGCGCGACCACTGGCAGCGCACGCAGCAGGGTCACGCGGCCGCGAACCTCACGCCCGTGATCGTGAGCAACCGTATCGGGACGGAGCGAGCGCTCCAGGATCCCGACGGTCTGTACATCAAGTTCTACGGATCCAGCTTCATCGCGGATCCCACGGGAGCGAAGGTGGCCGAAGCGGATGAGGAGGGCGAGGCCGTGCTCACCGCGACGTTCGATCTCGCGGCCATCGAGGAGCAGCGGAACAACTGGTTCGTGTTTCGCGATCGCAGGCCGGAGTTGTACCGGGTGTTGACGGGCTACGACGGACAGTCGCGCGGTTGAAGTCCGCGTCCGAAATTGCAGACCAATCCAGGACCTGTTGCGGACCATAAGGACTCTCGAGCCGATCCATCAGCTCGAGAGCCACGAATAGCGCCGCCCGGCCCTCCGTCGATGAGCACATCCGTGCGCTGACAATTCGCGCTGAGAGCGGGCGGCAATTAGTAGTGTCACGACCCCGGCAAATGACTCACTTCCGGGACCTCGATATCACTGCAAACGCGCCAGATTTGATTATGTTCAGCTTGTCGTCGCTTTACGGCGACGCGCGAAGCCGAGCGCGCCGAGCGCAGTGGCGAACAGACCCAGCGTGCCCGGCTCGGGCACAGAGACGTCATGCAGGCGCAGTGCGCCGCCCCAACGACTCTCTTCCGTCACCGCGAGGTTGAGAACGCTGCCATCCGCGAGCAGTCCCGTAAGGAGGCCGCTGGCGTAACTCAGGTT
>JBKPPO010000139.1:0-4533 GCA_046733635.1 Pseudomonadota bacterium
GTGTGGGAGTGAACTTCTACGAGCCCGTGGATGTGTACCAGCGCAACTATCGCGCCGTGCATTACGCGGCGTTGCTCATCCTCATCACCTTTCTGACGTTCTTCCTCTGGGAGCAGGTGAGCGGTATCGCGATCCACGCCATGCAATACCTCATGGTCGGCGCGGCGCTGGCGGTGTTCTATCTACTGTTGCTCGCCCTGTCCGAACACGTGAGTTTCGACCTGGCGTACGCGCTGTCCGCGGGTGCGCTCGTGGGTTTGATCACCGTGTATCTGACGGGTGTGTTGCGACGCTCGAGTCTGGCGCTCGGCGCGGGAGCCGGGCTCGCGACGTTGTACGGCCTGCTGTACTGGATCCTGCGGTCCGAAGACTACTCGCTGCTCATGGGCGCGCTGTTGCTGTTCGGTGTGCTCGCGGTGCTGATGCTCGCGACGCGCAAGGTGGACTGGTCGCGCGTCGGGAAGAGGGAGGTCGAAGCGGATTAATGGGGTCAGACCCCAATTGCTAGCAAAAGGGGCCAGAGTTGCGAAATGCTCTGGCCCCTTTTTCAGGAAATGGGGTGTGACCCCGATTCCAGGGAGTGTTACGCCGCTTTCGAGGCGAGCTGGCGGAGCACGTACTGCAGGATGCCGCCGTGACGGTAATAGTCGCGCTCCTTCGGCGTATCGATGCGCACACGCGCTTCGAACGTGATCGGAGAGCCCTTCGGCGGCGTCGCGACCACCTTCACGGTCTTGGCCTCAGCGTTGTCGAGACCCGTGATCTCGAACACCTCGTTGCCCGTGAGGCCGAGCGACGCGGCGCCCTTGCCCGCGGGGAACATCAGCGGCAACACGCCCATGCCGATGAGGTTGGAGCGATGGATACGCTCGAAGCTCTCGGCGATGACGGCGCGAACGCCGAGCAACATGGTGCCCTTGGCCGCCCAGTCGCGCGACGAGCCCGTGCCGTATTCCTTGCCGGCGAGGATGACCAGCGGCGTGCCTTCCTGCTTGTACTTCATGGCGGCGTCGAAGATCGACATCTGCTCGCCCGTCGGCACGTGGATCGTGACGCCGCCTTCGGTGCCCGGCGCCAGCAGGTTGCGAAGCCGGATGTTGGCGAACGTGCCGCGCATCATGACTTCATGGTTGCCGCGCCGCGCGCCGTACGAGTTGAACTCGACGGGCTGCACACCCTGCGACACGAGGTATTTGGCCGCGGGGCTGGTCTTGGCGATGTCGCCGGCCGGGGAGATGTGGTCGGTGGTCACCGAATCTCCGAGCAGCGCCAGGCAGCGCGCCGCCGTGATGTCCGTGACGGCCTTGGGCGTCATGGTCATACCGTCGAAGTACGGCGGATTGCGCACGTAGGTGGAGTTGTCCTCCCAGGCGTAGATCTTCCCCTCGGGAATCTTGATCGACGACCAGTTGGCGTCGCCCGTGAACACATTGCCGTAGCTCTTGCGGAACATGTTCGAGTCCAGCGACGCGTGCACGGCATCGGCCACTTCCTTGTCGGAGGGCCAGATGTCCGCGAGGACGACGGGTTTGCCGTCCGGACCTTGACCGAGGACCTCGGACTGCAGGTCCACATTGAGCGTACCAGCCAGTGCGTACGCGACGACCAGCGGCGGCGAGGCGAGGAAGTTCATCTTCACTTCCGGGTGCACGCGGCCTTCGAAGTTGCGGTTGCCCGACAGCACCGACGTGGCGACGATGTCGCCCGCCTTGATGCCGGCGGAGATCTCGGGCTTCAACGGGCCGGAATTGCCGATGCAGGTGGTGCAGCCGTAACCCACGACGTTGAAGCCGATGGACTCGAGCGGGCCTAACAACCCGGCCTTCGTCAGATAGTCGGTGACCACGCGCGATCCCGGCGCGAGCGAGGTCTTGACCCAGGGCTTGGCCTTGAGGCCGAGCTTGGCCGCATTACGCGCGAGCAGGCCGGCGGCCATGAGCACGTACGGGTTCGAAGTGTTCGTGCAGCTCGTGATCGCCGCGATCATCACGGCGCCATCGCGCAGCTCCACCTGCTGACCGTCGATCTTGATCTCGGCGCAACCCGTGGCGTCCGGCGCCTTCTTCTTGCGCTCCTCGGTCATGGCCTTGAGAGCCGTCTGATAGACCGTCTTGGCCTTGGAGAGCGGCACGCGATCCTGCGGGCGCTTGGGGCCGGCGAGGCTGGGTTCGACGGTGGCGAGATCGAGTTCGAGTACGTCGGTGTAGTCGGCCGGCTTGGCGCCGTTCACGCGCCACATGCCTTGCGCCTTCGCATAGGCCTCGACCAGCGCGATCTGCTCGGCCGGACGGCCCGAGAGTTCGAGGTAACGCAGCGTCTCTTCGTCGATCGGGAAGATGCCGCAGGTGCTGCCGTATTCCGGCGCCATGTTGGCGATCGTCGCGCGATCCGCCAGCGGGAGGTTAGCGAGGCCGTCGCCGAAGAACTCGACGAATTTCTCCACCACGCCTTTCTTGCGGAGCATTTCGGTGACGGTGAGCACGAGGTCCGTGGCCGTGCAGCCGGGCTTCATCGCGCCCGTCATCTTGAAGCCGATGACCTGCGGAATGAGCATCGGAATGGGCTGGCCCAGCATGGCGGCTTCGGCCTCGATGCCACCCACGCCCCAGCCGAGCACGCCCAGGCCGTTGATCATGGTGGTGTGCGAGTCCGTACCGACGACGGTGTCCGGATAGGCTTCGTTCTTGCCCGACGTGCTGTTGTGGAACACCACGCGGCCCAGGTACTCGAGGTTCACCTGGTGGACGATGCCGGTGTTGGGCGGCACCACCTTGAAGTTGTTGAACGCGGTCTGGCCCCAGCGCAGGAACGCGTAGCGCTCGCCGTTACGCTCGAACTCGATCCTGTTGTTCGTGGCCAGCGAGGTGGCGCGGCCGTAGTCATCCACCTGCACGGAGTGGTCGATGACCAGCTCGGCAGGATTCAGCGGATTGATCTGCTGCGGATCGCCGCCCAGCTTCTGCACGGCTTCGCGCATGGCGGCAAGGTCCACGACACAGGGCACGCCCGTGAAGTCCTGCATGATGACGCGGGCGGGCGTGAAGTCGATTTCGTACGACGGCGTGGCCTTCGCGTCCCAGTTCAGCACCGCCTCGATGTCCTCGCGCGTGACGTTCACGCCGTCTTCATAACGCAGCAGGTTCTCGAGCAGGATCTTGAGCGAGAAGGGCAGTCGCGCGACCTTGTCGGCGGGGAGCGAGGCGAAGCTCCAGTAGTCGTAGGACTTGTTGCCAACCGTCAGTGTCGCTTTCGTCGTCATGCAATCTTCTCCTCGAATCAAACGTTTGCAGCCAAAAACCGGCGGCGCATTCTATCCCAACGGACCTGTCAGGAGGGCCGCGGCATGGTGTGTTCGATCACACCACCACCCAGGCAGCGTTCCCCGTCGTAAAGCACCGCGAATTGGCCCGGAGTGACGGCGCGTTGCGCCTCGTCGAACCTGACACGCAGTTTTCCGCTGGTGTCCAGCACGGCCTGACAGCCCTGATCCGCCTGGCGGTACCGCACCTTGATCCGGGAATCGAATTCGTTCGCATCCGGTTGCACCAGCCAGTTGCACGGGCCGGTGGTCAGAGCCCAGCTCACGAGCAACGGATGGTCGTGTCCCTGCACGGCCACGAGCTGGTTGCGCGCGAGGTCCTTGGCGGCGACGTACCAGGCATCTTCACGAGCACCCGATCGGCCGCCGATCTCGAGGCCGCCGCGTTGTCCCAGCGTGTAGAACGCGAGGCCCCGGTGGCGTCCCACGACGGTCCCGTCCTCGCCGACGATGTCCCCGGGCGAGGTCGGGATGTATCGCGCGAGGAATTCCCGGAACGGGCGCTCCCCGATGAAGCAGATGCCGGTGGAGTCCGGCTTGTCGAACACGGGCAGGCCGGCTTCGCGCGCGATGCGCCGAACTTCGGTCTTGGTGAGATCGCCCAGCGGGAACATCACGCGCTCGAAATGTTCGCGCGCCACCGCGTGCAGGAAATAGGACTGGTCCTTGTCGTTATCGACGGCCTTGAGCAATTCCGGACCCGCGCTCGATCGGCGCAGGCGCGCGTAATGTCCGGTGGCGAACCAGCGCGCGCCGAGGCGCGAGGCGTGCTCCAGGCAGATGCCGAACTTGATCTCGCGGTTGCAGAGCACGTCGGGGTTGGGAGTGCGGCCCGCCCGATATTCCGTGAGGAAGTAATCGAACACCCGGGCGCGATACTCCTCCGCGAAACTCACGCGATGCAGCGGGATGCCGATCTCTTCGGCCGCCGCGCGCGCGTCCTGGAAGTCCTGGGCGCCGGTGCAGTAGGAGTCGTCATCCTCCCAGTTGCTCATGTAGAGCCCCTGCACATCGTGGCCCGCGCGTTTGAGCAGCAATGCCGCAACGGCGGAATCGACGCCGCCGGACATGCCGACGACCACTTTTTCACGGTGGGGACGAGAATTCACGGCGCGGATTGTACGCGCCCCGCAGCAGCACAGGTCTTACAGGTTGACTACGGATCCGACCTGGAGGGCGTTGTCCAGGCCCACGGAAGCCACGGTATCGAGAGG
>JBKPPO010000140.1:0-10858 GCA_046733635.1 Pseudomonadota bacterium
GTCCACCCCAACCGCCCCAGTCCGGATGCTCGGGCGAGTTCAATCCATTCTCGATGAGCCCGAGGAAACTCGGTGTATCGCCTTCCATGAGGAATTCGATGTGCGGATATTGTTTGCCCAGCGGGCCTTTCGCGCGCACATGCTCATCGAGCCAGGGGTTCGCGACGATGTCGTAATCCCCGCCCGCGAAGCGCCCGTGGAATCTGTCGCCGCTGATCCCGCTCCAGGTGGCATGGTGATACGCGCCGCCGCCATGGAAGCCGGGACTCGCGATGTAGAAGAGCTCGGGAAAGTTGCTGCGGATCCAGGGGCCGGAATCGTCCTGATCCGAGATGGTGTACACGCGCAGCTTCGCGACGAATGCCGCGAGCTCGTGGGGTGAGCGCGTCTCGCGGACTTTCCACAGCGCCTGCGCGAGCACGTTCGGTCCGCCCCAGACCGGCACCCACAGCGGGCGGTCGTCCCTGCGGTCCACCGCCGCGATCAAGAGATCGGACCCGGCGGAGTCCATGCCTTTGCCCACGGCAGCCATGCCGTAGTCCGGCCTTCCTTCGACGATCAACTTCCGCAGCGCGGCGGCCGTGGGGAAACCTTTCTCGTGACGTTCGAGGTTGTCGCGCACCTGCGCATAGGCATCGACGATCTCGCGGATGCGCCAGGCGGCGGTCTTGTTTTTCTGATGTGTCGACGTGGTCGCCACCAATCCTTCCACGTCGAAGTGATTGGCGTACACGAGGAAACGCACCAGCGACATGGCGTCGTCCGGCTCGTTCTCGATGTCGGTGAGCACGAGCACGCGCGGCCGGGCCTCGGCAGCCGCGGCGGCAGCCAACGCGAACAGAATCGAAGCGAAAAGCGCGGTGATCTTCATCACCCAAGCCTATCGCTGAAGCCCCCGCGTGTACGCCAGGCTCACGATGCCGGCCAGGCCCCACTGCGCGCTCGAATTCGTCGAGATGCCCGGGCCTTCGTCGACGGGGTTCAGCACGGCGGGGCCGTCGATGCGCTTCACCGTGAAATCCCGCTGGAAGTGATAGTCCACGCGTTCGCCCGTGAACTCCGACCAGGCTCGCTGCGCGAGCGCCTTGTCCTTGAGTTTGTATGCGGCGTACGCCGTGAGTCGCGCGTGGCCCTGGCGCAGCCCATTGCCGCGCAGTTCGGCGCCGAGCTCGGCCTTCTGCAGTTCCGCGGGCGCGTTGTAGAGCCGGCAGTACTGCAGCCAGGCTTTCTCGAATTCGGGCACGTCGAGTAGTTCGATGAGCTCGGCGCAGGTCTCGGGGAGCCCGAAGGCCGCCGAGAGATGCGAGACGCTCACGCGGTCGTCCTTCGCGATGTCGAACGCGCCGGTGACGAGGTTGAGCCGCGAGCCGCCCGTGAAGAAGCCACGCGGTTGTTTGCCGATGGTCTTCATGCTGTTGACGAGGCGGTCGCGGAATATGGGATCGCGCGTGCGCTCCCACTCCGTGAGCCAGGCGCTGGCGAGCGCACCCCAGTCGGTGCCGAAGCCGAGATGTGCGAAGTCGCCCGAGACATCCTCGAGCTGGCGCTGGTTCGCATCGGCCAGCTTGCGGCCGGCGGGAACTGTGCGCAGCGTGCGCGCCGCCTCGAGTTGCTCACGCATGAGATCGCCCACACGTTCGTCGCCCGTGAGGAAGTAGTAGAAACGGCGATTCAGCGCGGTGCTGATGCGCAGTTGTTTGGCGCTACAGCCCCAGTGCTGCACGTTGTGGCGTGAGCCCAGCGGCGCGAATTTTCCCAGGTGATGCACATCGACTTCGCCGGTATGGCGCGTCATAGCCTCGGCGAAACGGAACGCGTCGGCGCGGCCCGAGCGCAGGAAATACATCCACAGCCACACGTCGGTGGCGAGTTCGGAATTGTCCCAGGCGAATCCGCCGACGTCGTAACGCCACTCGTGGCGATCGAAGTCATAGGTGTGCATGACGTCGCCGTAGTTCCAGAAGCCGTACCAGCTGCGCTGATCCTGCTGCCCGCGGTAGAAATCGAACATCCAGTCGAGCTGCTTCTCGAGCGGCTCGCGCTCCGCGGGTGATTGCGATGGTAACGACAGCGCGTGGCCGAACACGCCGGCCTCGACGGTAGTTTGAGGTGTGGGCACGAGCGCCGCGGGCTCGCGCAGCGCCTGTGCGAGCTGCGCCAGGCGCTCGCGCGCCGGTGTCGCGGGCAATACCCACAACATGAGTTCGCTCGTGCGCGCCACGCCCATGGGTGTACCGAAACCGGGTTCGTAATCCTCGTAGGTGATCTCGAGGCCGCCCTTGTACTGCTTCTCGTACGTGTCCATGCCGAGACCGTCGTGATAGAAGCGCAGATCCATGGGCGGGCTCTCGGGCGCCCATACCCAGAGCGTGACAGTGGCTGCGTCGCCGGCTGCGCCGCGGATGTCGAGCTGCGCGGGATGGCTCTGCCAGAAATTGCGGATGCCGAAGGCGATACCGCCCGTGGGCCCACCTACGTAGCCGAGACCGCTCGCGCGAGTGCCGCGCGCGCTGTCGAGCCAGGCATGGCCATCGGCCGTGCGCTTGCGGATCGTGAACGAGTCGGCGTTCGGCTGGAACAGGGTCCAGTCGCCGAAGGCCGGGATGTACTGCAGCAGGTTCTGGACCACGGGCGTGATGGCCGGCACGGCCTCGCCCGCGATCTGCGCATTGCGTGCCTGCGCGCCGGGATCGCGGCGAAGGCCGGTGAGCCCGCGCACGGCCTCGGCGAACAGGCCGTCGCCCTCGCCCGCGAAGCGCACGTGCCGGTCGTAGAGCGGCGCGGCTTGCGGCGCCGTGAAACGCAGGCCGATGCCGCGGATGAAATCCTTGTTTTCGTCGCCGTCGAACACGATCGTGTGGACGACGCGCAGCGCCTCACTACCCGCGTACAGGTAGAAACGCAGCGTGAAGGGCAGCCATTCGCGGCCCGCGAATTCGTGTTTGCCTTCGACCTTGATCACGGCGCGCACGGGCCCGCGTTGCTCGACCGTGACCTTGCCGATGCGGCTCACGAACAACTGCTGCGAGATCTGGCCACTCTCGCTGCTCGCACCGGCGTCCTGGCGCAGCAGCACGAGCTTGCCGTCGCGCAGGGCTTCACCGCCAGCGCGTGTGAGCGCCTCGATGAGGTTCGCACCCGAACGCGCGAAGCGGCAGACGATGGCGCCAGTGTCGACGTCGATGCCGGCCTGGGTCTCTTTCACGCTGACCGTGACAGCGGATCTAGGCACTTTGGCGGCGACCACTTCGAAGGGTCCGTCGCCGAGTCCGGTGGTAGGGGGCAATGCGTGCGCCGTGAACTTGAGCGACCCATCGGGCCAGTACGCGAGCGGCCACGTCTGCAGCCCATGCATCCGGTCATCGGCGCCGCGCAGCGCGAAGTTCTTCGACTCGCGTTGTTTGCCACGCGGCCACGGCGTGCCCCAGGTCAGCCCTTGAGCGATGGGCGAGGCGTGTTCATCGAGCCAGCGCACCCAGTTGCCGGCGCGCGGATTGGCTGCGATGGGTGTAGTCGCGGCTTGCGCTGCGGAGCTGATCGCGAGTGCGACGGGCGTAGCCGCCGTCGTCGACAGGAACTGGCGGCGTGAGATCTGCTTGCTCATCGTTTCCCCCCGGAGCACGATCCAATCGTTCTTGATCGAATATGCATGATGTTGATTGAAGCTGCAAAAGGCTGACGCGGCGGCCGGTCGGCTCCGTTACTAGAAGAGTGGGGAGTTCCGGGGTGGCGGCTCGAGAGGCAGTCCATATGTCAAATCAGCCGCATGGCGTTTAACACTTGCCACAGGACCGCGAGCCGCATCACGTCGACCCCGTCCGGATTCTGTAACCCTGCGCGTCGGGACACCGTCGAGTAACTCAGTTCAATGGACCACCGTCAGTCCACATTGGCCGCCGCTTCTTCCATGGAAACGGGCCAGACCACCATTCGTGCGTCTGTGCTCAACGAGCAGGTCATCGAAGTCGCGCCGGGCTGGATGGCTGCGCTCGAGGGCGCGCTTCCGCATGCGCGTTATCGCGCCATCGCGTTGTACGACGCGCGTGGCGAAGTGCTCCATTGCACCTCGACTGATTTCGGCATCGAGTTCCGCCAGGCGCTCAACGACGCGCTGGATGCATTCGTGCTGGGCGCGGCGCGCGAGTCGCGTTACCTGCGCGGCGACGGCACGCGCACGGCCATCATGCTGGCGCTGCGCGATCTTCATTCGGCGCTGCAGGGCGTTTGCCTGCTCGTCGTCGAGGACACGCCGCCCGAAGATCTGGACCCCGCCTCCCGATTCCTCACGCCGTCGGTGCAAACCATCCTCACCGACATCGCCTCCGAAATCGCGCAGACGCTGCATGCGATCCCCGCGAAGCCGCCCGCGAAGCCGAAGCCTCCGGTGCCGCTGCCGCTGGAAGCCGTGTACGCGCAGATACGCGAGCAGGAGGTGGTGCTGCGTGTGCAGCAGCTCGTTCGCTTGCGCAAGGCCGAAGGCGTGCGACGCTTCGAAGTGCTGCTGCGCCACATGGTCGATGGCGAGGAGCAGTCGCCGGAACGTGTCATGCAGACGGCCGCCAATCATGGGCTCGCGTCGATGATCGATCGTCGCGTGATCGGCGAACTCATCGGCTGGCTGCATCGCAATCCCACCGTGTGGAAACGCGATCCGCCGGCGTTCTCGATCAATCTTTCCGATTCCGCGGTCATCGAGCCGCATTTCATCGGCTTCGTCGAGAGTTGCCTGCAGAAGTCGGGTCTCCCGCCCGGCCTCATCGGCGTGGAGTTCTCCGAACGCGTCTGCCTCACGCATTCGAACCAGGTGCTGCCGGCGCTCGAGATCTTCGCGCGCATCGGTGTTCCCGTGGCCATCGACGATTTCAATGTCGTAGGTGCGGGCATGCCCATCCTCGATCATCCGGCCGTGCGCCTGCTGAAACTCGACGCGGAGCTCACGACCAACGCGCTCCAGCATCGCCTCACGCAGGCGCGCGTCGTAGGCCTGGTGCAGACCGCGAAAGTCATGGGCCTGCAGACGGTGGCGAAACGCGTGCAGGGCGGCGACCACAGCAACTGGCTCACCGCGCTCGGCGTGGACTTCGTGCAGAGTTTCGATACTTCGCCGCCGGTGGCGCTCGACAGCCTGATCCAGAGCTGAAGCCCACAACGAAAAACGCCGCCCTGAAGGGGCGGCGTCCGTGAAGTCCTGCGGGAAACTAGTTAGGCTGGCTCAGCGCGCGGTGTAGGCGTCCATCATGAGACCGGTGCCGCCGCGCGACACGTGCGCCACCACCGCGGTGCGACGATGCAGCTTGGTGACCGCGCCCAGGTTGATGGCGAAGGCGAGGTCGACCTGCTGGCCCTTGCGCAATCCGAGGTTCGTGGTTTCGACGAACACGCCGGTCGCCGACAGATTGATCGCACGGCAGAGTTTCTTCCGCCCAGCGGGAGTCGTGATGTACACAGTCGTGCGTGCGCGGTGCCTCGTATGCAACCTGCGCTCCACCGACTGAATCCCCGCTGTAGTTGTATTGCTCATCAGGCTCTCCTCTCAAGGATTATTGCCTTGCAAAAACGGCGTGTGATCCGAAGTGAACTTAATGGGTTTCAGGAAAAACTTCACGTCCGACGATTTAAGGCATGGCGGCGGTGGCGTCTGCCACCCGAAGCCGGATGAAAACCGGGCAGTGATCCGACAATTTGCGGCGGAGCGCATCCTTGGGCCGGAAAAGCTCACGTCCGAATGAATCCTTTACCAATCCCCGCGCCATCTTCCGGTCGAGCAGGATGTAATCGATATAGCCCGAGAAAGTCTGAGCAGGACTGCAGTTCTCGAACGCCTGACCTTCGGCGGTATTGACCAAATCCGCGTTTGGCGGCTGCGCGTCGTCGATATCGCGCCAGAGCGATGCGCCGGCGGGTTCGCGCCGCAAATCCCGGTTGAAGTCGCCCAGCACCGCGAAGGGAATGCCGGCTTCGGCCTGGGCGTCGATCCAGCCTTCGAGGACGGGCACCTGGGCGGCGAGCTGCCCGCAGCTCGCGCGAGTGGTGGAGTCCAGCGGGTCACGCGAACAACCGGATTTGAGATGCACGGAGAGCAATCGCATCTCCCGGGGCGTATCCGGGAACAGGCGAAGTTCCACGCCCCGGCGCACGTCGTCGTTCATCGAAAGCGCGCTGACCTCAGGGCCGCATCGGAAGGGCAGGCCCCGACGGATCGCGAAGCCGATGTTCTGGACGTGCACTCGAGTCGAGAAGCAGAACTCGTGATGGGGAAACACCCGCTTGGCTGCTTCGGGGCCGTCGACTTCCTGGAGCGCGATCACGTCGGCGTCGAGCCGGCGCGCGTGTTTGCGGAGAGCGGCGATGTCCTCGTTGCTCCGCGCGCGCTCATGCGCCACGTCGCAAGGAAGGGCGCGACGGGCGCCGTCGCGCGGAGCGTCCTTGGGCAGGCAGTTGGCCGTGAGCGCCCGCACCGTCTCCGGAGTCATGAACCACTCGAGGTTCCAGGTGGCGACTTTGAGCTGGCTCGGCGCGGCAGCGGATGCGCTGGCTGCGCCGAACAACATCGCAAGAAGGGGCAGTGCGCGCATGTTCATGCGCGCGACTATCGCATCACCGCCAGCACTTCTCCACGCCGCCGGGCCCGCTCACCGCGCGGCGGCCGCGCTGATCGGTGGAGAAAGTCAGGCATTCCTCATCTTCGCTTTGCGGTCCCGGCAGAGGTGAGGCGGTGGCGATGAATGTCTGCCCATCCGCGGCCAGCGAGATGGACAGCGAATACCGCCGCGTCGCGGGTGAGAGACCGAGTCCTGCGGGCGGCGCGGCTTCCACCTCGGCCGCGTAACGTCCGTGACGCAGATGGAACCGCTCCTGCGCCGTGAGCAGCGCCTGCAGCTCGGTCATGGCTTCGACACGGTGCGTGCGGATCACGTGACGTTGATAGGCGGGCACCGCGAGCGCGACGAGCACGCCCACCACCAGCAGCACGACGAGTAGTTCCAGGAGGCTGAGGCCACGATCGGTCATGCCGCCACGACACCACGGAAGCGCCCGGCCACCGGAGATCAGAAACTGGCGGAATGCGGTACATAATCGGCGCCGCGGTGTGACGGGCGTTCCCGCCCCGACGAGGGTCCTTGCATTGCGGGATGCGCACACCCATATTTCACGCGCGCTCGTCAGGCGCTTCAGGGAGGCCCGCCATGGGTTGGATTCTGCTAGTTGTCGTCGTCCTTGCCGTCTGGTTCGTCGTCGGGCTGTACAACAAGCTCGTGGGCGCGCGGAACGGTTACAAGAATGCATTCGCCCAGATCGACGTGCAGCTCACGCGGCGCTATGACCTGATCCCCAATCTCGTGGAGACCGCGAAGGGCTACATGAAGCACGAGCGTGAATCGCTCGAAGCCGTGATCAAGGCGCGCAACCAGGCCGTGTCGGCGCAGAAGGGCGCTGCGGCCAACCCCGGCGACGCCGCCGCCATGACGGCGTTGGCTGGCGCCGAAGGCGCTCTGGGAGCGACGCTCGGCCGGTTGTTCGCCCTGGCCGAGGCCTATCCGGATCTCAAGGCCAACCAGAACATGATGCAGCTCTCCGAGGAACTGACTTCCACGGAGAACAAGGTGGCGTTCGCGCGCCAGGCGTACAACGACGCGGTCATGAGCTACAACAACCAGCGCGAGATGTTCCCGGGCAGCGTGATCGCCGGCATGTTCAATTTCACGCCGGCCCAGTTGCTCGAGATCTCGACGCCGGAAGCGCGTGTGGCGCCGAAAGTCAGCTTCACCTGACCGCGTCTAACTAACGGTGGATTTCTTCGCCCGCCAGGAAGCCGCGCGTCGCACGACGCGTTGGCTCCTGGCCGCATTCATTTTCAGCGTGCTCGTGGTCACGCTGTCCGTGGGTGGACTGGTGTTCGCATTCACGGGCCGCCCGGATCCGGGCGCGCCATCCAACCTGATGCCGGCGGTGTTCGCCGGGGCCATCACCTTCGTCGTGATTTCCTGCGCGAGCCTGTTCAAGACGATCTCGCTGCGAGCGGGCGGCGGCGTTGTCGCCCGATCGCTGGGCGGCACGCGCGTGGAGCGCGGCACTCGGGACCTCGCGTTGAAACGGCTACACAACGTGGTGGAGGAGATGGCGATCGCTTCGGGCGTGCCGATGCCCGAGGTCTACGTGCTCGAGGCCGAAGACGGCATCAATGCATTCGCCGCCGGTAATTCGCCCGAAGACGCCGCGGTGGCCGTGACTCGCGGCGCCATCACACAGCTCAATCGTGAAGAGCTGCAGGGTGTGATCGCGCACGAGTTCAGTCACGTGCTCAACGGTGACATGCGGCTCAACAGCAAACTCATGGGCTGGGTGTTCGGCTTGCTCATCGTGGCCATCGCCGCGCGCATCTTCATGCAAGGCGTGGGTGCCAGCGGCCAGCGCCGCTCGAACGGCAAGAACGATGGGGGCGCACTGGTGCTCGTGGCGCTGGCGATCATGATCATCGGTTACATCGGCGTGTTCGTGGGCCGCATCCTGCAGGCCGCCGTATCCCGTAACCGCGAGCGCCTCGCCGATGCGTCGGCGGTGCAATTCACGCGCAATCCGCAGGGGCTGGTCGGCGCGCTGCTCAAGATCGCGGGCGTGAGCGCCGGATCGAAACTGCAGACGCCGGACAAGGAAGAAGTGGCGCACATGTTGTTTGCGCCAGGCATGTCGCGGCTGTTCGCCACCCATCCGCAGATCGGCGAGCGCGTCCGTGAGCTGGATCCGTCGATCCGCCGCGAGCAGATTCCGCAACGCGCCGCCGAAGCCGCGCGGGATGCGGAGAGGTTGCGAATGGCGCCGGGCTTCGCGGACGCGGCCGGCGCCGTCGCACGCGAATCGGCCGTGGCATCCCCGGTATCGGTACCGGCATCGGCCGCAACCCAGGTCGCGGGGCTCGCCGGCACCTTCGATGAGACTCAGCAGCGATATGCGCAAGGCGCGCGCGAAGCGATACCCGAAGCGCTGCATGCCTTCGCCGACTCGCCGGACGCGGCCCGGGAACTCCTGTTCGCGCTGCTGCGATCCGCGGATCAGGGCGTGGCGGCACATCAGGACGAAGTCATCGTTCGTGCGTACAGTTTGGAGCTCCTTTCGCGCGTGCACGCCGCCGTGCCCGTCGCGCAAGCGCTCGCGCCAGAACTGCGCCTGCCGGCGGTACAGCAGTTGTTTCCTGCGATCCGCCGCATGACCACGCGCGAACGCGTCGAGCTGCGCGCGGTCATCCAGGAACTTGCGCTCGCCGACGAGCGCATCGACGTGTTCGAGTGCTGTCTCGTGTTGTTGCTGCAGGGAAACCTGCGCGACGCGATCGAAGGGCACGACGACCATGGCGGCCGATCGCTGACGCAAGCCGCTTCCGAGGTGGCCGGATTGTTCGCCGTGCTCGCGGAAAAGGGGGCGCCGGATGCCGCCACCGCCCGGCGTGCGTTCGAGGCGGGAATGCAGCACGTGTTGCCGGGGAGCGCGGGGTCTTTCGCGCCCGTCGATCGCTGGCCTTCCGTGCTGCGACAGTCGCTCGATGGCCTGATCGCGCTGCGGCCCTCGGCCAAGAAGACACTCATCGAAGGCCTGGTGCTCACCGTGGCCCACGACCGCCGGCTGTCCGTGGCCGAGGGCGAACTGCTTCGCACGGTGTGCGCGCGCCTGCATTGCCCTTTGCCGCCGATACTGGCGGCAAGCTAACTACCGCACGCGGAAGCTGCGCAGGCCCTGGTCGCCACTGCGGATGCCGCCGATGCGGACGCGGCGCTTGCGCGGTTTCTCCAGCAGCTCGCGTGGCACGTGGCGCGAGGCCGGCTCATCACTGAGGCGCAGCGTGCGGATGTCGGCTTCGAATTCCTCGAGGCGCCGGGCGAGCGGGGATGAGTGCATGACAGCTCCTTTGCCGTGTATTTGCTGATGTTTCAGCGCGACGATACGGAGCCGCTCTTGCACGTTGATTAACAGCGCGAGAACGTGCTGTTACATCGATGAAGCGGAAGGGAACTTCGCGATGCGCGCGTGGGTCGCGCGCCGCCGGATCACTCGCCGAGGAATCCGCCGATGGCCGCCGCGAACGGCTCGATGTCGACGAGGAACGCGTCGTGACCCTCGAGCGAAGACAGCGGCACGAATTCGGTCTGCGTTCCCGCCGCCTGGAAGGCTTCCGCCAGCGCGGCCTGTTCCTGGATCGTGAACAGGATGTCCGAATCCACGCCGATCACCAGCGCGCGTTCCGCGCCGGCGCGCTTGAGCGCGGACAGCGTCGTGCCGCCATGCGCCGAGAGATCGAAGCGATCGATGGCGCGCGATAGATAGAGATAGCAGTTGGGATCGAAGACGGAGACGAACTTCTCCGCCTGCGCATTCAGATAGTCCTGGATCGCGAATTCGGCGGGGAAGTGCGCGCGGCCGGGAGACAGCGATTCGAACCGGCGATCCGACGCGGGCCGGCGGCCGAAGCGGTGTTTCCATTCCGCGGCGGAACGGTACGTGAGCGTGCCCAGCTTGCGCGCGATCTTCATGCCCGTGGCGGGCCGCACGTCGCCGGAATACTGGCCGTCCTGCCAATCCGGGTCCGTGAGGATGGCGTCGCGTTGCGTGGTTCGCAGCGCGATCGCGAAGGGCGAGGCGGCGGCGGAGCCGGAGATGCTCACCACGCGCTGCGCGAAGCCCGAGAACTGCGCCGCGAATGCGAGCACCACCATGCCGCCGAGCGAGGCGCCGATCACCGCGGACAAGCGGCGGATGCCCAGCGATCGCACGGTTTCATAACCCGCGCGCGCGATGTCCTCGACCGACAGGTCGGGAAACGTGAGGCGATAGGCAAGGCCGGTGGATGGATCGATCGAGGCAGGCC
>JBKPPO010000141.1:0-7036 GCA_046733635.1 Pseudomonadota bacterium
GTCCACGCGCGTGATTTCCAGCGCCAGCGATTTGGCTTGCGCCCCGTTGCCCCACGCGCCTTCGGCACGCAGCGCGCCGTCGCCACTGATCACGTCGAGCCCGGTGAACAGCAATTCCGGAGCACCCGAGTTTTCCTGCACGGCGATCGTGCCGCCGAGGTTCACGGTCCGGCGCACCGTCTCTTCCAGCGTCGGGCGCGGCAGTGTCACCTGGACGCTGTTCGCGGGATCGAACTGCAAGACGAGCTGGTCGTCGTGAATGCTGACGGCGGCCGCGAAGCGGCTGATGCGCGCCTGGTCGGCCGCGCGCGTGAATTCCGCGCCGTCCACCTTCGCGGTGAGGAGCCCCTCGCGCGAATCGAACGTCACGTCGCGAAGGTCGCCGTCGACGGCCCGCCAATCTTCCGGCAGCGCATCGACATACCGCGCGAGGCCGGGAGCGAGCGCCCCCGCGATGAGTTCGGCGGCCATGAATGGCACACGCGCCGAATCGACACGCGCGCGCGCCAGACGCAGCGAGCCAGGCTCGAAGCTGAGCTCCGCGTTGAGCTTGGGAGACCTCTCGAGATGCGCGGCGCGCGTGACCTGAAGGTCGCTGAATTCGAGCAACACGTTCCCGGCGCGACGCCGGAGGCTGCCGTTCACCGTGAAGTGGTCGAAACGTTTGCCGCTCGCGAATTCGAGTTCGCGCGCGCTCATCTGCCAGTTTCCCGACGCCACGCGGCCGCGCTCGAGCTTCAGCTTCGCATCCAGCGTGCCTCGGCCGCGCGTCGCGAGCGGCCTGCCGCCGAGCGCCGGATGGAGCGCGGGTAGTTTGTCGAGCAGGACGCGCCGCGCGATCATTCGGAGATCGCCCGAGACGCCGTTCACCGCGCCCAGGTTCTCGAGCTTCGCGGAGATGAACAGCGACTGGCCGATGTCCTGCGAGAGCAGCATCGTGCCGAAGGCGTGGAGATCGTGAGTGCCGCGGCTCACCACCGCCTGGCTCAGCGTGATGTGATGGCGCGCCACTCGCTCGCCGCGGCGAAGCAGATGGACGCGCGCGCTCTCCACCTCCACGCGGCCCACGGGCATGAGCTCGGCCCAGGAGGTGAAGCGGCGCACCAGCGCCAGTTCGTCCTGATCCTCCGAGATGAGGCGATCGCCCGCCGCGCGAGGCGCCAGTGCCCTACCCGCTGCCTCGGGCTCCGGGTCACCGATGATGTCGATGTCGGGCGAGCTGATGGTCACGCGTCCCAGCGAGAACTGCTGATGACGCAGGAAATCCCAGGTATCGAATTCCACGCGCAGCTCGGGCGCCACCACACGGACGCGACCCCGCGCCGGATCGTTGAGCTCCACGTGTTCGAAGACGGCGCTCGTGCCGTCGAGGCCCCAGGCGAAATGGATGTTCTGGAAGCGCACCGCGAGGCCGGTCCGATCGGCGATGAGTTTCTCGAGCGTGGCTCGCTGCTCCGGGATGCGCGCAGCGACACCGCGCGTGAAAGCGATGCCGACCGCGGCGAACAAGGCGAGACAGAAGACGACCAGCACCGTACGCCTCATCCACTGGGATGCGGCTTGCGGTTCCCCCCCGGGCCCAAGGGTTGCTTCGGTCATCTCACCTCTGACTTCTTTCCTCTAGGCAAGCACCACGTCGTACTGATCGAAGCCGTACAAGGCTTCCACCTGCAACCGGATCGGCCGGCCCACCTGATGCTCCAGTTCCGCCAGCACCGCGGACTCCTCGTCCAGCAGGCGGTCGATCACATTCTGATGGGCCAAAATTAGCAGCTCCTTGCTCTGGAACTGCCGGCTCTGGCGCACAATTTCCCGGAAAATCTCGTGGCAGACCGTTTCGGGCGTGCGCACGAAGCCGCGGCCATCACAACTGGGACATGACGCACAAAGCAAATGTTCCAGGGAATCCCGGGTCCGCTTGCGCGTCATCTCCACGAGGCCCAGCGAGGACACGCTCGCGATGTGCGTCTGCGCGTGATCTCCGGCCAGCGCGCGCTGCAGCGCGTCCATCACCTGCGTGCGGTGCGCCGCATCCGTCATGTCGATGAAATCGATGATGATGATGCCGCCCAGGTTCCGCAGCCGGAGCTGGCGTGCGATCGCCACGGCGGCTTCGAGGTTGGTACGGAAGATGGTGTCTTCGAGGTTGCGGTGACCGACGAAGCCACCGGTGTTCACGTCGATCGTGGTCATCGACTCGGTCTGGTCGATCACCAGGTGGCCGCCGGACTTGAGGTCGACCTTGCGATCGAGCGCCTTGGCCGTCTCGTCCTCGATGCCATGCAGATCGAAGATGGGCCGCGCGCCCTGGTAGAGCTCGATGCTCGTCGTGCTGCCGGGCATGAACGCGGCGGCGAACTCCAGCATGCGTTCGTGCGAGGCCGCGTTGTCCACCAGAACGCGGTCGACGCCGCGCGCGAGTTCATCGCGCAGGATGCGGGTAGGCAGCGGCAGGTCTTCGTACACGAGTTCGCCGGCGGAGGAGCGCAATCCTTTCTCACGCACGTGTTGCCATAGCCGGCACAGGTATTCCATGTCCTGGCGAATGGCTTCGGCGCTCGCACCCTGCGCGGCCGTGCGCACGATGTATCCGCCGCGATGCTCCTCGAGCGGGATATCGCCGATGGACTCCTGGACCAGTGACTTGAGCCTCGCGCGCTCGCCTTCGTCCTCGATGCGCGCCGACACGCCCACTCCCTCGCCGCGCGGCATGTACACCATGAGCCGCGAGGGCAACGCGACGAACGTGGTCAGGCGCGCTCCCTTGGTGCCCATGGGGTCCTTGACCACCTGCACGAGGATGTCGTCTCCCTCGTTGACGAGCCGCTTGATGTCGAGCACCTCGGGAACGCCCACGAGCGTGTTCTCCGAGATCGGCGTGGCGATGTCCGCCGCGTGCAGGAACGCCGTGCGCTCGAGGCCCACGTCGATGAACGCGGCCTGCATGCCGGGTAACACCCGCTGCACGCGGCCCTTGTAGAGATTGCTGACGATACCGCGGCGGCTCTGCCGCTCGACGAACAGCTCCATGAGCACGCCGTTCTCGACGAGCGCGGCGCGATTCTCGCGTGGCGCCACGTTGATGAGGATTTCCGTGGTCAAAGCGCCCCCTTCCATACCGCGATGCCGGCCGCGCGCAGCATCTCCGCCGTTTCGTACAGCGGCAGTCCCATGACGCCCGTGTAGCTGCCGCTGATGTTCGACACGAACACCGCGCCCAGACCCTGGATGGCATAAGCGCCGGCCTTGCCCTGCGGCTCGCCCGACGCCCAGTACGCGCGGATCTGCTCCGCGGTCAGATGCGCGAATTGCACGCTCGTCGTCGAGATGCCCATGTACTCACGGCCTTCGCGCGTGCGCAGCGCGATGCCCGTGTACACCACGTGGGTACGGCCCGAGAGCCTGCCCAACATGGCGACGGCATCGGCTTCCGACTCGGGTTTGCCGAGGATGTCCTCGCCGATGACCACGGTGGTGTCCGAGCCGAGCACGGGGAGGTCACGATGCTTCTGCCAGACCGCGCCCGCCTTCTCGCGCGCGAGGCGCACTACGTAGTGGTCGGCTCGCTCGGCGGACTTCGGCGTCTCGTCGATGTCGGCGGGCGTGACCACGTGCGGTACGCCGATGAGCTCTAACAACTGGCGGCGGCGCGGCGACGCCGAGGCCAGCCGCAGGACTGGCGCTTCCGGTTTTCCCCCCATGTCCCCTCTCCACCCAGCTCGCGATGACTATTCGCGATGATAGGGGTGATTGTGCAGCACGGAATGCGCGCGATACAGGGCTTCGGCCAGGATCACCCGCACCATCGCGTGCGGGAAGGTGAGCGCCGACAACGACCAGCGCAGCGTTGCCCTTGAAAGGATGCCGGCGCCCAGGCCATCGGGCCCGCCGATCACGAAGGCGAGATCCCGGCCCTCCTGCTGGCGCAGCGAAAGCCACTTGGCGAGGTCCAGGGTGGTTAGGGTCTTGCCATGTTCGTCGAGCGTGACGAGATAGTCGTCGCCGACGCGTTCCAGCAGCCGCTTTTCCTCATCGGCCTTGGCGCGCGCCTTGTCCTTGCCTTGGGGGATCTCTTCGAGATCCACGCGCATCGAGCCCTTGAGCCGGCGCGTGTAGTCCTCGTAAGCCGCGGCCACCCAACCGGGCATCCGCGTGCCGACCGCAATGATGCGAACGCGCACGCGGGATCGCGCGGCTCAGCGCGCGGCGCGGGTGCGCGCGGGCGCCTTCTTGCGCGGGGGCTTCGCCGCCGCGGGGCTGGCCGCTTCGGCGGGAGGATCGGAGTCTTCCCAGAGTTTCTCGAGACCGTAGAACTCGCGCACACGCGGGAGCATCACGTGCACCACCACGTCCGTGAGGTCCACGAGCACCCATTCGCCCTCGCGCGCGCCTTCGACGCCCATGGGACGGAAGTCGTTCTGCTTGGCGAATTGCACCACGTGGTCGGCGATGGCTTTCACGTGTCGATCGGAGTTGCCGGAGGCGATGACGACGACATCGGTGATGTCGGTCAGATGCCGCACGTCCATGACCTTGACGTTGACGGCCTTCATGTCGTCGAGCGCCGCGTTGACGATGCGCAGCAGAGTCTGGGGGACCGGGCTCTTCTTCGGAGCGGGTTTCTTGTCCGCCTTGGGAGCCGCCTTCGGAGCGCGGCGGGTACTGGTTTTCGTGGCCATTTCTCTCCGTGGATTACCTTGCGATCCGAGCATAACACCCGGACTCGCGAATGATCTCCCGAACTGCGTCGGGCACGAGGAAGCGCGGGTCGCGACCGGCGTCGATGATCTGCCGCAATTCGGTCGACGAGATCTCGAGCTGTGTCACGGCATGTACGTAGATGCGTCCCGCCGGCGAGCGGTGCAGCTCATTTACGGCGCCCGTGCCGCGATCCACCATCAGTTCGCCGAGGGGTCCTTGCGTAGGCGCTTTCCAACCCGGGCGATGCGCCACGACCACATGCGCGAGGTCGAACAACTCTCGCCAGCGATGCCAGTTGGGCAATCCGAGGAAAGCGTCCATTCCGAGCAACAGACACAGGGAGCGGTGCGGGAATTCCCGGCGCAGCTCCGTGAGCGTATCGACCGTGTACGAGGCGCCCGCGCGCCGCACTTCGCGATCGTCGACCACGAACGGTGGCTGATCGGCCACGGCGGCACGGACCATGGCGAGCCGCAGCTCGGCATCGGCCAGCGTGCGCGCGCGATGCGGCGGATTTCCCGTAGGAAGGAATCGCACCTCGGAAAGTTTGAGCGACTGCCACAGCTCGAATGCCGTGCGCAGGTGCCCGTAGTGGATGGGATCGAAAGTCCCGCCGAAGAGGCCCATGGGGCCGAGGGTGTCGTTCATCTGGTTCAAGCCGCGCGGGTGCCTGCCGGCGATGAGCCGGACGAGGAAGTCAGCGGGAGCGTGCGGCGGCCCGCGAACTCCACGATCAACAGCGCCATTTCATCCCACGCGTCGCCGCGATGCTGGCCCTTGATCATGCGGTCCGCGCGCGAGATGCGGGCGGCCAGCCGCGCGTAGGGAAGTTTTCCGGCGCGGCGCTTCGCGCTCTCGAGTGCGGGCGACGGGCGCTGCCAGCCGCGCGCCGCGCCCTCCTGCGTCGTGCCCCAGGCGCTGTGAACCTCGCGGGACAGCGACCACAACACCAGCACTTCTTCCACGCCTTCGCTGCGCAGACCCGCGAGTATCCGCAGCGCGCGAGTGACATCGCCGCCGAGCGCGGCTTCGCCGAGCTGAAAGATGTCGAAGCGCGCGCTGTCGGCAAGCGAAGCCTGCGTCGCGGCGAGATCGATGCGTCTGCCGCTCGCGCCGAGCTTCAGCTTTTCCAGCTCCTGTTGCGCGGCGAGCAGATTGCCTTCGGTGCGCTCGACGATGAAACGCACGGCGTCGTCGTCGAGCTCGAGCTCCATCGCCTGCGCTCGCGACCGGAGCCACTGCGGCAGACGCCCCACCTCCACGGGATATACCGGCAGCCAGGCGCCGGCGGCTTCGAATGCCTTCACCCAGGCGGAACTGGTCTGCTCGCGTTCGAGCTTGCCCGTGAGCATGAGGTACACGTTGTCGGGGCTCGGATCCTCGAGCAGCTCGACGATCGCCTTCGAGCCGCCCGTGCCCGGTTTGCCGGACGGCAGGCGGAGCTCGATCAACTTGCGCGAGCCGAACAGCGAAAGGTTGTTAGACGCGGCGCGCACGTTCTCCCAATCGGCCACGCGTTCGATGAAGTGGACTTCACGCTCGTCGAATCCCGCGCGTTTGACGCGCGCGCGAATGGCGTCGGCCGCTTCGCCGACCAGCAACGCTTCGTCGCCGGAGACGAGGTAGGCACGGGCGGGCTCACCGGAGAGGTGCGAACGCAGGCTGTCGAGGGTGAGCTTCAAGGCGGCGATTATCTTCCAGTTGCGGCCATGGAAGCCACTCGATAGGCTCGCCCTCCCCCATGCGCCGCGCCTCTTTCAACACCTTCGTTTGCTCGTTGCTGGCGGCCGCCCTGCTCATCGCGACCAGCCAGTACCTGGCGCATTTCCATATTCCCCAGCCGCATGCGGCGATCGCGCAGGGTGTGGACTCGCACGGGGATTCCGACGCCGGCCACGCCCTCCAGGAACATTGCAGTCTCTGTCTCCAATTCGACCGCCTGCCCGCGCCCCCGGCCGCGCAGTCGCTGCCCGACGCCTATTTCTTCCTCGTCGCCACACTCGAGGCAGAACGCCTCGAAAGCCTGGCGCTCGACACCCCGCAGCTCTGGCCGCCCTCGCGCGGCCCGCCCCGCCTCGCCTGAAGCCCGTCCATCGCCGCGGCCCTGCCCGTGGCTTTCGTGATTTCAGTTTCGAGGTTTCCCATGAATTCCCGGTTTCGCTCCGTTTGGAGCCGCTCCTTCGTTCCCGTGCTGGCTTCCGCCTCCGTCCTGCCCTCCGCCACGCTCGCCGCAGGCGAGCCGCTCGACGAGGTGGTGGTCACCGCCACCGCGCTCCATAAATCCGCGCTCGAGGTGGCCCAGCCCGCCTCGGTGCTCTCCGGCGATGAACTGATC
>JBKPPO010000142.1:0-3299 GCA_046733635.1 Pseudomonadota bacterium
ATCACCGAGATGCCTCTCGAGTTGCAATCGCGCCTGCTTCGGGTGCTCGAAACCAAACGGCTGAACCGCGTCGGCGGCTCGGCGGATCTGCCGGTGGACGTGCGCGTGATCGCGTCGACCAACCGGCTCCCTGCGCAGGCGTTCGAAGAAGGGCGGCTGCGCGAGGACATCTACTACCGTCTCGCCGTCGTCACCATCGAGTTGCCCCCGCTGCGCGAGCGCGGCGAGGACATCCTGGTGCTCGCGGAATTCTTCCTCGGCGAGTTGAATCTTCGCAACGGCACGCGCAAGCGGTTGTCCGAAAACCTGCGTGCGCGTTTCCTGCGCCATCGCTGGCCAGGCAACGTTCGGGAACTGCGTAATGCGGTGGAGCGCGCGTACATCCTCTGTGACGGCGAACTCGACCTGAGCGAACAGGAAATGCCGATGCTGCGCTCGGCGGAGCCGGGCACGCTGCACGGCAACGAGATCCACATGCCCATCGGCGCGACGCTCGACGAGATCGAGCGCACGTTCATCCTCGCGACGCTGAAGCACTTCGAAGGCGACAAGCGGCGCGCGGCGGACGTGCTCGGCTGCAGCCTCAAGACGCTGTACAACAAGTTGCACGCGTATCAGCGGGAACGCGCGGCCCCGGGCCTGAATTGAAGTCCAGTCCCTTCCGCTCTTCCTGGAGGAACACCATGCCACGCAATCAGGATCTATCCAGTCGGCGCGATGAGCGCGACTACAATTTCGATTACACGCAGAACGACGAAGGCGACAGCTCCGTTCGCGCGGGCGCTTATGACCAGGGCCGCCAGCAGCACGGCGGCGGTCGTGATTCCTCGGGACAGAGCGGATCCACCGGCCGGCGCGCGGGCTGGGGTGGGCGCGACACGGGTCAGGGTCAATATGGCCAGTCCGGCTACGGCCAAGGCAGTTTCGACACGGGACGCGGTCGCGATCTCGACTACGACTACGGCTACGGGCGCCAGGGCGGATATGGCGGTGACTTCGGCCGCGGCGTCTACGGCGAAGGCGGCAGCCGCAGTCGTTTCAGCGAATACGGCGACGCGGATCAGCATTCGGCCGAGCGTGAGTACTACCAGAGGGAACGGGCGGGCGGCCGGTATGCCCATGGCACTTTCGGAACCGAACGGAGCGGGTGGAACGACTCACAAAGCCAGGGCCGGCCATACGACTCGCAGGGCGACAACGCGGGTAGCTGGAATGCCAGCAGTAGTTCGGCCGGCCAGTACGGATACGGCTCGCGGGGGCAGGGGCAGCATCGCGGCAAGGGGCCCAAGGGTTACCAGCGCAGCGACGACCGCCTCAAGGAGATCATCTGCGAGCGGCTCGCCGACGATCCGGACATCGACGCGAGCGAGATCTCGGTGAGCGTGTCCGGTGGGCGGGTGACGCTCGAGGGATCGGTAGATAGTCGCCGCACCAAGAACCTGGCCGAAGATGTGGCCGAACAGTTCGGGATCGAGGTGCACAACAACCTGCGTGTGCAGCGTGCGGACGCCGGCCGCGGCGCCGGTTTAACGGGTGAGAACAACGAAACGTCGAAGTCGAAGCGCAATTAACGAAAGGAGAGAGTGATGGGTATCATCCTGTGGTTGATCATTGGTGGTGTGGTGGGCTGGCTCGCGAGCATCGTGATGCGTCGTGACGGCAGCCAGGGAATCATCCTGAACATCGTCGTGGGTATCGTCGGCGCGCTGCTGGGCGGCTGGTTGATCGGACCCATCGTCGGTGCGCCGTCCATCAATTCAGGCGAAATCAGCGTCGGCAGCCTGCTGGTGTCCTTCCTGGGCGCCGTCATCCTGCTGGCCATCGTCAACCTGATCTCGCGCAAGAGCCTGCGTTGAGCCGTTGACGCCGGAGCTCGGGTCACTTGGTCGCGGAGTTGTTCGCAATTCACGTGCCGGTGCCCGAGCTCATGCTCCGGGGAACACTGGTCTACTGGCTGTTGTTCCTCATCTTCCGTTTCATCCTGCGGCGAGACGTCGGTTCGGTCGGCATCGCCGATATCCTGTTGCTCGTGATCGTCGCCGATGCCGCGCAGAACGCCATGGCCGGCGGCTATGACACCTTCGCGGAAGGCGCGATCCTGGTGTGCACCATCGTCGCGTGGAACTGGTTGCTCGACTTCCTCTCGTATCACTTTGAAGCGGTGCGCCGCTTCGCCGAGCCTTCGCGACTCACGCTGATCCGGAAGGGCTCGCCGCAGCTGCGGAACATGCGGCGCGAATTCATCACGATGCAGGAGCTGCTGGCCAAGCTTCGTGAGCAGGGCATCGAAGACATCAACGAAGTGAAGGCAGCCTATCTCGAAGGCGACGGCCAGATCAGCGTGATCCGCAATGTGGCGGGTCCATCGCGCCATCCGAAGGCACCGCCAGGTCGCTGAACACATGCGAGCCGGCGGTGGCTCGGAAATGAAGCTCGCTCGTCGCGGGATTCCACTCGAAAGCCACTGCCTCCCGGTCGGTCACTTGGACCGCCAGTTGCGGCGCATTCAAGTCCATGTCATCGACATGCACGCGCTCGAAACGCAGCTCCACGGGTTGGGTGCGGCCCGGTAAGCCGCAGGCTGTGATCGGCGGTGTCGAGCGCTCGAGGAGTTCGGGTGCGATCCACATGGCGCCGGTGCCGTCCTCACCCACACGCCCGGCGAGGGCGGACATGGAGAGCGCAGCCAGCGCGAACACGTGCGTGGAGACCGTTCTTTTCCCTGGGTTCACGACCTGAGCATGAGCGGCCTGCACACCCGTGCCGATGGGAGGCCGGGGCCGGTCGCTGTAGGAAGTTGCCGCATGCGCCGACGGGAAGATTTACGATAACGTCCGCGATTCCGCGGAACATGTGGGGATTCAATGGCTACGGGAGCGATGGACAAGGCGTTGGCGCACGAGGAGAAGGTCGTTCAGTGGTTCAATGCGGTGGACTGGATCCAGGCGGGGTCGAGGATCGCGGCCATCCTCCTCGTGAGCTTCCTGCTGGTGACCATCGCGCGGCGCCTGATATCCGGCCTCGAGAAGTTCACGGCGACGCATGCGCACGATCTGGAAGCCAAGCGGCGGGCGGCGACGCTCAGCAACGTGCTGCGCAAGCTGGCCACGTTCTTCGTTTCAGCGATCGCCACGCTCGCGATCTTCAACACGCTGGGGATTTCGATCCTGCCGTTTCTCGCCACGGCCGGCGTCGCCGGTATTGCCGTTGCTTTCGGCGCGCAATCGCTGGTCAAGGATTTCTTCCGCGGCTTCTTCCTGCTCGCCGAGAACCAGATCCGGCAGGGCGACGTCGTCACG
>JBKPPO010000143.1:0-3048 GCA_046733635.1 Pseudomonadota bacterium
AACCCGAGCGCGAGGCCCTGCACGCACGAGGCGCGGAAGCCCTCTTCAAGCACGAGGAGTCGAGTAACGCTCCCGCATCCTCTCGGTCAGATGCCCCGAGATGCTCTTCGTCACCACGCCCTCCACGTGCGCCGCACGCGCCAGGTCGTTGAACGTCCGGCGTAGCCCGCGCTGCGTGAACCGCTTCGTGATCCCGATGGCCTCAGCCACCTCGGCGAAGGGCTTGTTCAGCACCGAAGGGGCCCGGAACCCGCCGGTGAGGGCAGGGAAGAGCAGATCCGACTCCTTCTGCTCCGCCGTCTCGAGCTGCGTGCTCACGTGCCAGCGCAGGACATCCATGGCCTCCGCCGGCAAGTGAATGCTGTACTTCACGCGCTGCTTGGTCGTGTTCATCACCTCGTCGCCGACGGTGTGTGAACGCCGAACGAGCAGCTTGTTCTCGTCCCACAGGATGTCCGCCTTCGGTCCCTTCCGCCTGAGCGGTCGAAGACTCGAAGGCCGAAGCCCCGTCACCATTCCCAAGAACACCATCGCGTAGTGCTGCGGGAACAGCTCACGCATGGCATCCAAGGTAACCGTTCAGCCTGAGCCGTTCTTGAGAGTCGACGACGCGGGGCGGAAGCTCGTGGCGTGAAGAGAAGTAGGACGGACTGGGAGAAGCTGGTCGCGGAGTTCGAGCGGGGGTCGGAGAGCCAAGTTCAGTTCTGCACACGTCGCTCCGTCGCCGTCGCGACGTTGCAATATTGGCTGCGACGATCGCGCCAAGGCGGTCGGGAGAGGAGCGTTGATGTTGTGCCGGTTCGACTCGGCGACGGCGCGGCGAGGCGGCTAGCGGTCGAAGCCGAGCTCGGTACTCTTCGGTTGCGTTTCGAGGAAGGCCTGTCGCCCGAGTACATCGCCGCGGTTCTGCGCGCACTTGCGATGCCGTGCTGACGCTGCCGCCGAGCGTGCGGATTTGGCTCGCGGCTGAGCCGGTCGATCTGAGAAAGGGCTTTGACGGCCTGAGCGCGATCGTTCGGCATCAGTGGAACAAGGACGTGTTCGCCGGGCACCTGTTCGTCTTCCTCGGAAAACGAGGCGATCGCTGCAAGATTCTGCTGTGGGATCGCGGCGGGCTGGCTATCTATTTCAAGCGCTTGGAACGCGGCCGATTCCGCACGCCGCGCGTCACCCAGCAGACCTCGCACGTGGAGATGGACGCCACCGCGCTCGCGATGCTGCTCGACGGAATCGACGTGAGTCGCGTTCGCCGCGCCGAGCACTGGCAGCCGCCAGCGCAGAAAACTGCATAGAGGGGATCGACAGATCTGCGAAAGTTTGATCAAACCTGATGGATGGTTCCGCCCGGCGACCATGATTGTGACTGGAAGGAGTACGCGCTCAAACTCCAGCAGCAGCTCGCCGCGGTCGCCAAAGAGTTCGAGGAGAAGCAGCGCCAACAGCAAGAGCAGCTCGACGCGCTCAGAAAGAAGGTCTTCGGCAAGAGCAGCGAAAAGATGCCGCCGATGGACCGCGAGGTTCGCCGGGACAAGCCGAAAGACCCGGAGCAACGTCGGCGCACTCGCCGGGCCAACGCAGAGCTGAGAGCCAAACGCCTCGAGACGGAGACCATCAACGTCCCGGTTCCGCCCGACGAGCGTCACTGTCCGAAGTGCGGCGGCAAAGAATTTTCCGCCTTCAAGCTCGACAAGCCGAGTTCGGTGACAGAGTACGTACCGGGCTACTTTCGCAAACGCATCTTCCGACGCGAGAAACTCGTTTGCGCGTGCGGCCAACACTTCGTGACCGCGCCCGTTCCGGACAAGGTGTTCGATCGCACGCAGTATGGACCAGGCTTCATGGCCCACTTGGTCGTCTCCAAATGCTGCGATTCGCTGCCGTTCTACCGCCTGGAGAAGCAGTTCAAGCGCATCGGCGTGCCCATGGCCCGTAGCACGATGACCGAGCTCTTCCATCGTGTCGGTGAGTTGCTGGCTCCGCTCGCGCAGCGCATTCTGGCTTTGATTGCAGCATCCGACGTCGTCTTCGCGGACGAGACGCCTGAGCGAGTTCAGGACGGCAGCAAGGCGTACATCTGGACGTTCGTGGCCGAGCGTCTTGTCGGTTACCGCTTCAGTCCTAATCGCAGCGGCGAAACTCCCATGCAGATCTTGGGCGGCACGGAGGGCACGCTGGTTGTGGACATGTTCACCGGCTACAACCGCGTCACGCAACCGGGTGGCCGCGTGCGCGCTGGCTGCATGGCGCACGCCCGGCGGAAGTTCTTTGATGCTCTTGAAACCGAGCCGCAAGCGCAGTTCGCGCTCGAAATCATTCGCGACATCTACGTGATCGAACACGAAGTCCGCGAAGCCGGTCTGCATCGTTCCGCCGAGCACGCACGACTGCGCTGGGAGCAAACGCTTCCGCTCATGGACAAGCTCTACATCTGGCTCGCTGAGCAGCACCACACGCATCCACCCAAAAGCAAAATGGGCGTCGCCGTTCGATACGCAATGCGAAACTGGCAAGCGCTCACTCGCTACATCCCGAACGTGCATATTCCTCCAGATAACAACCGCGCCGAGAATGCTCTGCGCGTCGTCGCACTCGGCAGAAAAAACTTCCTCTTCGTCGGTCACGCAAAAGCCGGAGCGAATCTCGCCGCCCTCTACACCGTCGTCGCGACATGTCAGGCCAACGACGTCGACCCGCTCGCGTACCTCACCGACGTGCTCACCCGTCTCGACTCGACCCCAGCTGAACGAATTGACGAGCTCCTGCCGCTCAACTGGCGGCCGCCGTCCGGCTGAAATCAAGCGGTTCTCGTAACGGTCCTGGCTGGACGGTTACATGCAGACGACGGGTAACGCCCTTTACAGCTTGGGGGTAAATTGCCCCGAGGCCAGCGAGCAATCTTGCTGCGCTAACCGACTGCGCGTAACCTCTGATTTTGATCACGGAATCTTGAGGCTGAGCGCGGGTTTGCGGTAGCAGGCGGTAGAGTCTCCCAGTCATGGCTTACAGAACAGGAGTCATCCACGGCGTTTTCTTCGTTCGCTGGTTGGA
>JBKPPO010000144.1:0-1217 GCA_046733635.1 Pseudomonadota bacterium
CTTTCGCGGCGCGATCGGCTTCGACTCCCGGAATCGCGCAGCAGATCGAGTGCTCCGAGCTGCCCTGCGAGATCAGGATCACCGAAATGCCTTCTTCGCGCAGCGCGCCGAACAGGCGATGCGCCGTGCCCGGCACGCCGATCATGCCGGCGCCCTCGACGTTCACCATCGCGAGGTTCTCGATGGAGGTGATGCCCTTCACGGGCAATTGGGAAGTGGGCTTGGCGCAGATCAGCGAACCCTGCTTCTGCGGCGCGAAGGTGTTGCGGATCCAGATCGGGATGCCGCGGCCCACGGCCGGCGCCATGGTCTGCGGATGGATGACCTTGGCGCCGAAGTACGCGAGTTCCATGGCCTCGTTGTACGACAAGGCGTCGATGACCTTGGCGCCCGGCACGCGGCGCGGATCGGCCGAGAGCACGCCGTCCACGTCGGTCCAGATGTGGATCTCGGCGGCGTCGAGCAACGAACCGAAGATGGAGCCGGAGAAGTCGGAGCCGTTGCGGCCGAGCGTCGTCTGCACGCCGCGGCGATCGCTGGCGATGAACCCCGTGATGATGAGCGTGCCCGAGAAGTTCGGCGGAATCAGCTCACGCAGCTTGCGGCGCGATTCTTCCCATTGCACGGCCGGACCCAACGGGCCCCATTCGACGACCACGCAATGCCGCGCATCGATCCACTGCACCGCGCCCGGGCGTTTGCCGCGCGCCGAGAAGAACTCCTTGAACAGCCGCGTCGACCAGATCTCGCCGTACCCGGCGATGAGGTCGCGAACGTTCTGCGCGGCCGAACGCGTGAGTTTGACGGTGTGCAGGATGCCTTCGATGTCGTGTTTGTCGCGATCGAACCCGGCCATGTAGAGCTGGCGCGCCTCGGGCGACAGCACGGCTTCGGCGATCGTGTTGTGCCGGGCGCGAATCGCGTCCAGGTCACCACGCCAGGCGTCGTCCTGCGCTTCGGCGCGGGCTACGAGGCCTAACAAGCCGTCAGTGACGCCGCGACAGGCGGAGAGCACCACGCCAAGCGGACCCGGCGGCAGTGTTTCGAGGATGTTGGCGACGCGTTTGAAGCACTCTGCGTCCGCGACCGAGGAACCGCCGAACTTGTGTACGACCCAGGCGGAGGGGTCTTGGGCTGGCATTGAGAAATACGACCTGAGGGAGGCAAAAAAGCCCGGCAAATCTACTGGTTGCACCCGGTAGCCGCAAGGGCTCAGG
>JBKPPO010000145.1:0-2539 GCA_046733635.1 Pseudomonadota bacterium
GTGTTCGCCACACTCACGATCCTCGGCGTCTGGATGCTCGTGATCCTCTTCCAGTGGCTGGGTAGCCTCTTCTAGGAGCGCTGTTCCCCCGTCTCGCTGACCACCGGCGCGCAATCGATCGCCAGCCAGCCGATGTCGATGCCGACCCGCGCTGCGCCCAGCGAGGTCCAACTCGAACCGATGGGCTCTTCCAGCTTGGGATCGCTCAGGATCAGCACCAGCGACTCGCGCCCTTCCGACAGCGGCCAGTCGCGCCCATGCAGCTCCAGCAGCAGTTCGCGACCGTCGGGCGTCTTGAATCGCACGCGCCCGCCGCGGTCGTGCAGATCCACGCTGTCCAATGCGCGCCTCTGGCTCCCGGCCTTGTACGTGATGCCGCAGGAGAACAGACGCGCCTCGTCGAGCGCGACATGCGGAAACCCCGCGATCTCCTCGATGAGTTCGTCATCGGCCAGGGCGAGACGCCGCTGGCGGTACCAGAAGAGTCCTTCGCCGATCACGACGCGATAGTCGAGCCATCGCGCGCCGCCCTTGCCCGCTTCCAGGCACTGGCGCCCGCGAGTGCCGCCGCGGAATTGCGAGCCCACGCGCGTGAGGTACAGATCGCAGCCGGGCAAGGACTCCACATCATCCGGAGTCAGTGAAGCCGGGCCTGACACCTCGGCCTTGCGCGTGAAATGCCGCACGCGCAGTGGGTCGGCGCGTGACGCGCCGGCCTCGATGCTCAGCCAGACGCGGCGCCGCGCCTCGAACGGCTGGTCGTAGGGAAACTCCTCGACGGACAACACGTGGCTGCCAAGCCAGGGCAACTGGATGCGCCTGACATGGATCTGCAGGCGCTGCTGCTCGAGCAGGTTCGCGAGCGGCGAGCCTTCATCGCGGCTGGCCACGAGCCCTTCCGACATGTCGTACATGCCCGGCCACAACTGCACCAGCGCATCGCGATCGTCCGGAGGCGGATCCGCGCCAAACGCGGACGACGTGACGCTCCCGGCGAGAGCGCCCAGCAGGCAGGCTACTTTTGCGGCTGCACGAGACGTATGAGCCCCTCCTGGGCGGTGCTGGCCGCGAGCACTCCGTCCCGCGTGTAGAAGCTGCCACGGGCGAATCCACGCGCGCCCGAACTCGAGGGGCTGTCGAGCGAATACAGCAGCCAGTCGTCCACTCGCGCATGGCGATGGAACCAGATGGCGTGATCGATGCTCGCCATGATGAGGTTGCCGCGCAGGAACGACGCGCCATGCGGCATCGTCGAGGTGTCGAGCAGCCAGTAGTCGGACACGTAGGCGAGCAGGCAGCGATGCAGCGTGTCGTCGTCGGGTAGTTTGTCCGTGGCGCGCATCCAGATCTGGCGCACGGGCTCGCTGGCCTTGGGCGTGAGCGGGTTGTAGGGCTGTACGGGGCGGAACTCGAACGGCCGCTCGATCTCCAGCCAGCGACGGAGTTTTTCCGGCAGCTGGTCGAGTTCGGACTGCGGCGGTTTGGTCAGCGGCTGCAGGTCCTCGGGCGGCGGCACCGCAGGCATGCTCGCCTGGTACTCGAGACCGGTTTCCGGCTCGTGGAACGACGCCGAGCAGATGAAGATCTGTTCGCCGTTCTGCACGGCGACCACGCGCCGTGCGGAGAAGCTGCCGCCGTCGCGGCTGCGATCCACGCTGTAGACGATCGGTTTCGTGAAGTCGCCGCGCCGCAGGAAATATCCATGCAGCGAATGCACGACGCGATTGACGTCGATCGTGCCGTGCGCGGCGAGCAAGGCCTGGCCCAACACCTGCCCGCCGAACACCTGGGGCGAACCCGTGTCGCGGCTCTGGCCGCGAAACAGGTTGACCTCCAGGCGTTCGAGCTGGAACTGCTGCAGCAGGTCCGCGAGACCCTTCTTCACGAAACTCCCCGTGTCGAACGTTACGCGATCAGAACTTGAGCACGCCCTTCATGATGGCCGAGTGGCCGGGGAAGCTGCAGAAGTAGGTGTACGCGCCGCCCTTGGTCAGCAGCGAGGTCTTGAACTTCACCGACGTGCTCTGGCCACCGCCGATCACGTTGGTGAATGCGATGACGCGCGTATCGCCCTTCTTGACGTGCTGATTGGCAATACCGGCGCCGATGCCGTCGGTGGCCACGGCCGCGACGTCCGCCGTCTTGGTCAGCACCCAGTTGTGGCCCATGGCCGCGGCCGGGAGCTTGCCGGTGTGCTTGAGGTTGATCTGCACTTCGGTGCAATCCGGGGCCACGACGAGTTCCTTCTTGTCGAACTGCATCTGGTCCGTGCCGGCGATGTCGAAGGTGCACACCTTGTCGGCGGCGAAAGCCCCGGAGGAAGCGAGCACGAGGGACAGGGCGGCGAGTGATCGGGTCAGTTTCATGATGGTCTCCAACTAACAAATCAGGAATGGGGAACGCCAAGACGCTTCTGCATCACCGGACTGGTGGTCGTGTACTGCAGGAACTGCTTCTTGGCGGGATACAGGTAGTTTTGAATGGCGAAGGCGGCGAGGGCCGCTTCGTGGAAGCCGGACAGAATCAGCTTCTTCTTACC
>JBKPPO010000146.1:0-15565 GCA_046733635.1 Pseudomonadota bacterium
CCGCTCTGGTCCAGCGCTGCGATGAATCCTGGCTGGTTGCGGATCTTGGCTGACTGCGTCTCGAAATTGCTCATTGTCCTGCGCCCTCTGGGGTTGGTCTGTTTGTGAGAGGCGGGCATGGTAAGGGGGGTGCCTGACGGGCGCAATCGCGCGCGGGGATGTCCCGGATGTCTCGACGGGACAATGACTTATGATGCGAGGGACCCCACACGGAGCCATCGGATGCCTGTCTTTCGAAACCAGAACTACGCCGCCTTCCTGTTCGACATGGACGGCACCCTGCTCGACTCCTCGGCGGTGGTCGAAAGGGTGTGGCTCACCTGGGCCAAACGCCATGGCATCGACCCCGGCAAGTTGCTGGCCGCGCTGCACGGCGTTCGGGCGGAAGACACGATCCGGCGGTTCGCGGGGCCGTCGATGGATGTAGCCAAGGAGACGGAGTGGATCCTCCAGGGGGAGCTCAATGACGTCGAAGGCGTGGTGGCCGTCGAAGGCATCGGGGCTTTGATCTCACGCATCGAGACACGCGAGTGGGCGGTGGTCACGTCCGCGACGCTCGCCCTCGCGACCGTGCGGCTGCGCGCGGCGGGCATTCCGATTCCGCCCGTGATGGTGACGGCCGAAGACGTGAGTCGCGGCAAGCCGGATCCCGAAGGATTTTTGTTGGGCGCGAAGCGCCTGGGCGTGCGCATCGAAGACTGCCTGGTGTTCGAGGATTCGCCCGCGGGCGTGGCGGCCGCGAAAGCCGCGGGCGCGCATGTCGCGATCGTCGGCGGGCACGTGCCCGCCGCCGAAGGCGATTTCCTGCTGACCAACTACCTGTGAATCAGCGCCGCACGCGCTCGAGCAGATAGAAGCGGAGTCCGGCCACGCGCGAGTCCTCGCCGTGCGCGAGCAGATCGCCACGATCGTTGATGCGCGCGGACGTGAAGCGCACATGGTCGCGCAGCGGGTCACCGGGATGAATACGTGCATTCACGTCGATGGCCACGCCATCTTCCCAGACGGTGGCGATGTTCTGCGTACCACCGGGCAGGTCGATGGACGTGGAGCCGGCGACATCGCCGCGTTGATTGATGCTGCCGGCGCCGCTCGAGCTCTGCCCGGGGAGCAGCGGCGGTAGTTGGGTGAGCTGTCCGCGCCACCACAGGAATGCGCGGCCACCGGAGTCGTTGTCCATCGAGCCCGCCACTTGACCGCGATTGTTGATGGCGCTGGCCGCACTGAATGCAGGGCCGATGAGCGTGATCTCGCCGTCATCCCAGACCGCGGCATGCGAGCCGCTGCCTGAAACGAAATACCGCCCCGCGACCTGCCCGCGATCATTGAGCGCGGCGTAGCCGAACGCCTGATCGAACACGGTGATGTCGCCGCGATCCCAAAACCATCCGCTTTCGATGCCCTCGGCGTCATACGACGCCCCGAGGATCTGCGAGCGCTGATTGATGAGGTTGAGGAACACGACCTGCGCGCCCGGCGGACCGTCGATGATCTCGACACCACGGCGATCCAGCAGGAAGCCGCGGTAGGTGCGCGTGACCGGATCCGTGTAAAACCCAGCGATCTGCGAGCGGTCGTTGATGCTGCTCGCCTCCATGTAATCGGTGCCGGGACTGACCACATCGTTCAGATAGGTGAACTCGCCGTCGCGCCAGAGGAAGCCGCGCTGGATAGGGTCGGTGTCGCTGGTTACCCAGCCGACGACTTCACCGCGGTCGTTGAAGCCGTTCGCCTGGACGTAGTCGCCTGGCGAACTCTCGATGGGCGTGATCCGGTACCAGGTCTGAGGGGCCGCGAGCGCAGCCGCCGACACGAACACAAGCGCCAGCATGGAAGGCAGTTTGAGACGCATGATGATGGGTACTCCCTGTGTGGATTCGTCCTTCTCCCCCACCGGGGAAGCTAGCCCACCGGGCGGCGCGCCTTTGTCGGACGGGCCGCTGTCCGCCCGGGAAATCCGCCATGGCTTGGCCCGCCGTTCGCCGCGAAGAGATGCGGCGCGGCAACATGGAAATATAGGCGCTGACCCTCTTCCTGGAATCGGGCCGGCGCCGCCTAACCGACGCGGACAGGAACGAAGATCTGTGAGCCGTCGCGCTCCACCAGCAGCGCGGCGGCGTCGCCCGTCGCGAGCTTGCCGGCGGCATCGCGCAGATCCTCGACGTTCTTCACCGGCTGGTTGTTCACGGCGAGGATGATGTCGCCGGGTTGCAAGCCGGCGCGCGCAGCCGAGCCCTTCACGTTCTCGACGACCACGCTGCCGTCGGTCTCGACCATGCGCTTCTCTTCCCCGGTCAGCGGCCGAACTACCAGTCCGAGCCGGACGTCTTCCTGAACCTGGCCGCGAGCGGGGCCGCGCGAGCCGGCGCCCGGCGCGCCGCTCTGCCCCACCTGTCGAGCGGGCTCCTGGAGCTCGTCGACCTTCACTTCGATCGTCTGCTCCTTGCCGCCGCGCCAGACCGCGAGCTTCGCGATCTCACCGGGCTTGATGTCGGAAACGTTGTTAGCCAGATCCGCGCTCTGTTCGATGTCCTCGCCGTTGACCTCGAGCACCACGTCGCCGGGCTTGATGCCCGCGCTCGCGGCCGGGCCGTCGGGCTCCACGAAGCTGATCAGCGCACCGCGCGGCTTGTCGAGCTTGAAGGAGCGCGCGAGCGACGCGTCGACGTCCTGTGCGCCGACACCGATGCGACCACGCACCACGCGCCCGGTCTTGATGAGCTGCTCGCGCACGTCCATGGCTTCGTCGATCGGAATCGCGAACGAGATACCCATGTAGCCGCCGCTCTGGCTGAAGATCATCGAGTTGATGCCCACGACTTCGCCGTCGAGATTGAACAGCGGTCCGCCGGAGTTGCCGGGATTCACGGCGACGTCGGTCTGGATGAAAGGCACGGGCGAACCACCGCCGACCGAGCGCGAAGTGGCGCTGACGATGCCGGCCGTCGCCGTGTTGGCAAGTCCGAACGGCGAGCCGATCGCGAGCACCCACTCGCCAGTCTTGAGCGCGGAAGGATCGCCGATGCTCACCACCGGCAGATCCTGCGCGTCGATCTTGATGACCGCGACGTCGGTGCGAGCATCCGTGCCGATCACCTTCGCGGGAAACTCGCGGCGATCGGTCAGTCGCACGTTGATCTCTTCGGCTTCACCGACGACATGCGCATTGGTGAGGATGTATCCATCACTCGACACGATGAAACCCGATCCCATGCCGCGCGTGACCGGCGGCCCGCCGCCTTGCGCTCCACCTTCGGGCACGGGCACGCCGAAGCGGCGGAAGAACTCACTGAGCGGATCGCCTGCTTGCGCCTCCGCGCGGCCCACGACGTCGACGTTCACCACTGCATCGCCGTATCTCTCCACGAGCGTCGTGAAGTCCGGTAGTTCGCGGGTAGATGGGCCGGCCTCGGGCTGATCGGTTCCCACGCGCTGCAGCGCCATGTCGAGCGCCTTGGAGGGAGATTCACCGTTCGCGGCGCCGTCCGGAGAGCAGGCGGCAACGAACACCAGGATCGTCGTCGCCAGGGCGACGGAAGCGGATAACGCGCGGGTCATGCGGGGATTCTCACCGCAACCACTCTTATAAATAGCGGCGGGCACGTGCCGCCGGATAGGCCGATGTCCGCAGAGTCGTGGGAATCGTCTGGCGGGTGCGGGCTCAGAGCCTGCCGAGCGAAGCGTTGAGCGCGGCCGTCATCGCCGCATCGCCGTTCGCGAGCGCGTTCCACTCGATCTCGATGCCCTTGCGCCGCCCCTTCTTCGTGAGTTTGAAGCCCATGGGATCGATGGTCACGATGTGCGCCTGGCCCTTGATGCGGATCTCGCGCCGCAGTGGTTTGTCGAGCTTGGTCATGATTTCTCCGCGCGCCGCGCCACGAGCACGCCGAGCGACAAGGTGATGAACATGATGATCCGCATCGCCAGGTCCGGCGTGGTGCTCGGCCCCACGCCCGCGCCGATGCTGATGAATCCCGCGATCACCGCGAGCAGCGCCAGGCCCTGGACGACGATCGCCACGCGCCGCGTGGAATCCGCGCTGCCGAAGGAATAGATGAGTCCTGCCGCGAGCACCACGGCGGCAATCAGCTCCGCGAGCGCCGCATGCTGGTGCTCGTAACCCGGAAAGAAGAGGCCGCGATGCACGAGGGCCGCGAACGCGAACAACACGGTTTCGACGAGCAGGAACCAGAGTACGTCGGCGCGGTTCGGTGGCATTCCGGCAAACTTAGGGGTTTGCGCAGTGAGTGGAAATCGCGGCAGCGCTGAAATGACTGTGGACTTCCGCGGAAGCGCCGCGTCAGACGATTCGCGCGACTGGTCTCAGCTCAGGTTGGCCAGCCACACCGCGCAGAGCTTGGGCCAGTGCACGAGCGGCAGGATCTCCGAGCGCAGCGCGAAGCCATGGGGACCTCTGGCGTAGATGTGCGCTTCCACATCGGCACCTTTCGCGCGCAGCGCCGCGCCCAGTCGCCAGGCGTTTTCGACGGGCACCACCGCGTCCTCCGCGGAGTACACGAGGAAGGTCGGCGGCGCGTGGGCGAGCTGCGCATCGGGCTGCAGCGCTTCGTAAAGCGCCTGCTTCTCGGGCGGCGGCAGCGGTGGTTTGTTCGGAATGATGGTGCGGCCGGTGGCGTTCGTGGAGATGGGCGCGTAGCCGATCACCAGGAAGTCGGGATGCGTGGGCTGGGCCTGGTGATTGCTTGCAGGCGGTTGCCATTCCGCCGGGTAGTCAGCGGCAAGAGAGGCTGCGAGATGCCCGCCGGACGACAGGCCCACGACACCGAGCTTGCCGATGCCGAATTCGCCCGCACGCGCGCGGATCTGCCGCATGGCTTCGAGCGCATCGTCGAGCGGCGCTTGTGAGCCGCTGAACCTGCCACTGGCCCAGCGTGCTTGCGGGAAGCGATGCACGAGCAGGAAGGCGTGGTACCCGAAAGAGGCCAGCCAGCGCGCCACGTCCACGCCTTCATAACTAACTACCAGCTTGGTGTATCCGCCACCGGCCAGCACCAGCGCGCCCCGGCCGATCGGCTTCTCCGGCACGAAGGTGAACACGCGCGGGCGGTTCACGTCGAGGATGTCCGGTACGGCGCTGCCGTCTTGTTGGGAGACGAAGTCGGGAGCGTCGGGCGGGATGCCGGGTGCGTCTGGCCAGAGGAGCCAGGAGGTGGATTCACCGATTCGGGAAGTCATCGCCGATACGTTAGCGCATCTGTCGCGGCGCGGAGGTCATGGAAACGGCGCCATTGCGCGCGCCCGACGTCGCGGCGAAACCTACTTCCTCAGCCATCTCCATACGCCACCCGCCAGTACCGCGCCGACGATCGGCGCCACCCAGAACAGCCAGAGCTGCTGCACGGCCCAGCCGCCGACGATCAGCGCGGGACCGGTGCTGCGCGCCGGGTTCACCGAGGTGTTCGTCACCGGGATGCTGACGAGATGGATGAGTGTGAGCGCGAGGCCGATCGCGAGCGGCGCGAACGCATTCGGCGCCTTCTCGTCGGTGATGCCGAGGATGATGAGCAGGAAGAAGAAGGTCATGAGCGCTTCGGTGAGGAACGCTGTGCCTTGCGAGTAGTTGCCGGGCGAGTGTTCGCCGAAGCCGTTGCTCGCGAGTCCGCCAGCCACGGCATCGGTTCCGTTGCCGCTCGCGATGATGCTGAGCAGCCACGCAGCGAGAACGGCGCCCGCGACTTGCGCGACGACGTAGGGAATCACGTCGTTGGCCTTCACCCGGCCACCGGCCAACAGCCCCAGCGTGACCGCGGGATTGAAGTGCCCGCCCGAAATGTGACCGACGGCGTAGGCCATGGTGACGACGGTGAAGCCGAAGGCCAGCGACACGCCGACGAGACCGATGCCCACGTTCGGGAACGTGGCGGCGAGCACGGCGCTGCCGCAGCCGCAGAACACCAGCCAGAAGGTTCCTAACAACTCGGCGACCGACCGCTTGAGGATGGGCATCACGCATCTCCCTGTTGATTGTTGTTATCCGGAGCGTGCGCACACTACTCCGGCAGGGAGAGCGAGTAAATCGGGTCGAGGTCCGACCCCTTTTGCTAGGAAATGGGGAGTGACCCCATTACTGCACCTTGCGGCAGGTCAGCTCGCCGGAGAGCTTCACGCCGGTCATGGTCTCGCCCGTGAACGTGAGCAGCGTGTTTTTGCCCTGCGTCATGAGAGTAACGGTGGCCTTGCCGGTCATGCCCTTGTTCGCGCGCTCCGCCTTCTGGAATGGCTCGAGCACGGCATCGGGGCGGGTGTCGATCTCGTAGGTGGTACTGGCCGTGCTCGCGCCGGAAGCGCCCTGCTTCACCTGCGCGACGACGAGCACGATCTGGATCTCGCTCGCGTGTTTCTCATCGAGATTCGGCACGTCGATGGACAGCGAGGAATCCCGGCCCGTCATCACCACGGAGAGCCCCAGTGGTTTGTCGCCGAACGCGGCGAGCACGCAGGCTTCGGTGGGCGCGAAGCCGTATTTGCCCTTGTGCGGACCGGAGCCGACGGTGACGGAGGCGCTGCTGCCCATGCCGGGCGGCGCGGCCTGGGTCGTTGCCGGCGTCGCCGGGTTGATCACCGGGGGCGTCTGCGAAACGGCTGGCAACGCGAGCGACGCGCCCAGCAGCGCAAGCCCGCGGCCTAACCACCGTGTTTGCCATCTGACTGCGCGCTTCATTGGATGTTGTAGACCAGGTTGATGGTGGTGAGCGTGTCCGTATCTTCGGAGAGCGGCGGCGGGTCGCTGTTGTAGCGGATGCCGAAGCCCACGGCGAGCGCGAGCGACTGCGTCATGCTGACCTGCAGCGCGATGTCGTTCTGCACGGCCGTGTTGTCCGAGCCGTATTCCGTGAGCAGCTTGTTCGTGATCTTCGTGGTCTCGGTGAATGCGTGCTCGTAGTTCGAGGTCAGCGTGGCCACCGGATCGTTCTCGAGTTCGCCGGGGATGCGATCCAGCACTTCACCGGCTTCGGACTTGATGAGCGTCTCCGCGCGGGAGCGCTTGTAACCGGCGCCGAGCGAGGCATCGAGCTTGGTGGTCGGCGAGTCGATGAGCTTGTAGCTCGCACCGGTCGACACCGTGGCCTGGTACGCGAAGCCGCTGTAACGATCCTGCTCGCCACGCAGCGCGCCGAACCAGGACAGCTTGTCGGTGATCTTGAAATCCGCCTGGTAACGCGCTTCATAACGTTCGGCGGTCGCGAATTCGGCGTTCTCGCTGTACAGCGCGCCAACGAAGAAGTGATTCCGCCATTTGGAGCCTTCATGGACCATGTCGAACTTGGTGTTCGCGGACGCGGACTCCGTATTGCCCGTGGATTGCAGATAGCCCAGCTCGGCCTTGCCCGTCCATTGGGCCTGCGCCGGGATCGCGAGCGCGACCAGGGACAGGGCGGCGAAAATCTTCATCGGAGGTGGCATCTCGCGGGAATCCTCGGGTCAATTGTTAGGGCCCGCATTCTAAAGGCCAATGCCTGTCCGCGGGATCCGAAGCACATAGATTCGGAAAGGTCCGACAGGGTTCCCCGCAGGGATCACATGACGCCGCATTGCGACGCAGCGGCCCGCTCGCTCACTCGGATCGACGCATCACGTCAAGTGATAACTCACCTTGAGTCCCGCCTGGCTCACGTATTTGAGGCGGATGAGTTCATCGATGAGCTGGTCCACCGTCTTCTCCGCGAGTGACTGGTTCTTCTGGCGGAAATACGTGGTGACGGTCTGTTGCAGCTTCTTGCGCGTGGCAGGTTTGCCGCTCATGGAATGCAGATGCTTGATGATCGGCGCGAGCCGGTCGGACTGCGCCTTGCGCGCGGGCGTGTTCGCAGCCGCGGCGCGCGCGGCAGCGGGCTTCGGCGCGGGTGCGCGAGGAATCAGCTTCGCGACTTCCGCGATCGAGCGGAGACGTTTGCACTGGCTGCCGCGCGCCTCCAGGTACTCGATCAGCGGATCGAAATCCGTGTCGCGCGAGATGATGTACACCGCCGCGTGCGGCTCCTTCTCGAGCAGTCGGCCGACGTAGTACGCGATGTGCATGTCGACGGCGTTGGGACCGCTGCGCGCGATGCGCACGTACTCCGCGTGTGCGCCGAGCTTCTGCATGCTCTCGGAGAATTCGAAACTCACGCGCCCCTTGGCCTGCTGCGCGCCGACGAACACCTTCACCTTGAAAGCGCCACTGGCGAGCGCCTCGAGGCTGTCGGGCTGAACGTTCTCGAAATCCACCAGTACGTAGTTAGTCGCCATGGCGGCGCATTGTGCACCACAGACGATGGTCGAAGTTGATTAAGTTGAATGTCTGGCCGCATGTCCACTTGCGTGACCGGCCTCGGCGGGCGCAGGATTGTCACCGGTGTCATCGCGGCCAAAGAGCTGCGGGGCGCCGACCGACAAAAGACCAATCGAGGGGAAAAACATGTGGGGAATTCACACGCGCCGCGCGCTTCTCGCGGCCATCGGCGCCTTGCCGGCGTTCGCCGTCCAGTCGACCGCGCTCGCCGATGACAACGCTTCCACTTCCACGCTCACGGCGCAGGAGGAACGCCAGCTTGCCGCCGGCTGGTATGGCATCGGCGCCAACGACGGCTGGGCTTCCGTGCCCACCACCGCACTGCCGGAAGGAACCACGGGCGGTGTGAGCGCCGCCGCGGATCGCTGGCACGTCGTCACGAATCGTGCCGAGCTGTTCGCCGCGCTGGCGTTTCCGGACGCCACGCCCAAGCGCATCTACATCAAGGGCGAGATCAATCTGAACGTCGACAACGACGGCAATCCGCTTTCCTGTGAGGACTATGCGCGCCCCGATCCGACCACGGGCGAGCTGTACTCGCTGCCCGCGTTCCTGGCCGCCTACGACCCCGCCGGGCCCTGGGGCCGCGTGAATCCGTCGGGTCCGCAGGAGCGGGCGCGCGTGGCGTCGGCCGCGGCGCAGGCCGCGCGTGTGCGCATCCGCGTGCCCGCGAACACCACGATCTTCGGCATCGGCGAGAAGCCGACGCTCAAGGGCGCGTGGGTGGACATCCGCCCGTCTTCGACGAGCGGCAACCAGCCGATGAACGTGATCATCCGCAACGTGCACTTCGAGGATTCGGGCGTGGACTGCTTCCCGCAATGGGCGCCCACCGATGGCGCCCAGGGCAACTGGAACTCGGCCTACGACGCGATCTCGGTGCGCAACGCCACGCACGTTTGGATCGATCACAACCGCTTCGAGGACGTGGCCACGGCCGATGAAACGCTGCCGGTGTTGTTCGGCCGGCTGTTCCAGGTGCACGACGGGCACGTGGACGTGACCAACGAATCCGACTACGTGACGATCTCGTGGAATCAGTTCCTGAACCACGACAAGACGATGCTGATCGGCAGCTCGGACTCGGCGACCGCGGATCGCGGCAAGCTGCGCGTGACCATCCACAACAACTACTTCGGCGATGCGGGTCAGCGTGTGCCGCGCGTGCGGTTCGGCCAGGTCCACGTGTACAACAACTACTTCAAGGTGAGCGCGGACTCGGGTTACGGCTATAGCTGGGGCGCGGGTGTGGAGTCGCAGCTGTACGCAGAGAACAACTATCTCGAGATCGCGGCGCCCTACGGCGCGGCCGATGTGATCGACCGCTTCAACGGCACGCGCATCACCGACAAGGGCAATTGCCTCGACGACGGCAGCGGCGTCTGCGTTCCCACGGATTTCGTGGCGGCGTGGAATGCGGCGTTCAACCCGGACTTCATCCCCGACGCGGGCTGGACGCCGGTGCTGTACGGCAAGAATGGCGCCGCGTACAAGGCGCGCGACGTGCGGGACTTCGTCTCCGCGGGCGCCGGCCCGAGCGAGCACCGCACCCGCTGAAATGGGGTCAGACCCCATTTCCTGGAAAAGGGGACAGAGCTGATCTTCAGCCTGTCCCCTCCTCCTCGCCGCGAGCAACCCGCGGCTGCAAGCAGCGCGTCGCACGTGCGGATCAGGTTCCGCCCGGTTGATACGGGATCACGACGCCGGCCGCAGCAACAACTGCGCGATGACACCGCTCAGCGCCTGTTCCGTCGCCGGCGACAAGCCGTTCACGAACGCCGCGGCCGCCACGCCGCTCGCCGTGCTCACCGACATCAACGCGTAGTACGAGAAGTCATCGCTGCCGTTGTGCCACGTGAGCGCTGCGTTGTCCGCACCCTTGCCTTCCATCCAGCCGAGCGCGTATCCGCCCTGCACGGCGGTGTGCAGCGTCCTGGCGGTCGCGGGCGTGACCAGCAGACCCTGCTTCCCACGCAGCGCCTGCAGATGCAGCGCGAGAAACGCGCCCACGTCCGATCCGCGAAGCAGCGCGCCGCCCGCCGGATTCGCAAACTCCGGGTACTGAGCGCGCGGGTCATCGACTGCGATCGCTGTCCAGCTCCTGCCATCGCTGCTGGCGTGTCCGAGCGGGCCTCCTGTCGCGCCCGGCGCACCAAACGCCACGGACGCCCCGAGCGGCGCGAACAATCGCGACTGCAACAAGCCCTCGTAGTCGAGCGACGTCACGCGTTCGAGCATGGCCGCCGCCGCCACATAGCCGCCGTTCGAATATCCGGGGATGGGCGCGCGCCGCAGACTCCACGACACGAGCTGCAACCTCCGCTCTCGCGCCGTGCCCTCGAGCTCGGGCAGCATCGCGATCTGCTCCTCGGTCACCGCCGGGAACAATCCCGACCGATGCGCCAACAGATCACGCAGCGTCACGGACGCATACTCGGCCCGTGCTTCCGCCGCGAACTCGGGCAGGACGTCGAGTAGTTTGGTGTCCCAGGTCAGCAGGCCGTCCTGCACCGCGATCCCGGCGAGCGTGGCGGTCAGCGCCTTGGTCAACGAGCCCACCGCGAAGCGGTCGTCGGGCGCGACGGACGCTCCGCCCGCACGGCGCACTCCGCGCACCTGGACATCGATGCCCGCGTCGGTGACCTGGACCACGAGGGCGCCGGGATGCGCCGCGGGACCCACGAGGTCCTCCGCCGCCTGGGTCGCGGTCATGGGTTTGGGAACGACGCCCGGATCATCTGAACCGGCCCCGCAGGCGCTCAAGGCGAACATCGCGCCCGCCAGCAGCATCCGGGAAGCCCGCCGGAACGACGCAGCGGGACGAAGGGAGTGGGAATCGAACATGCAAACACCTCATGAATGTGCGCGGGGGCGCGCGGGGGTGATTGCAGGGAAACGCGGCGGTCAGGTCGCCCGGACCCGCGGGACAGGTCCTGATTCACGGGGCATTCCGTCCCCGGGACGAACGCGCCCGCTAAGACATTGATTCTCCGCGTGTCGCCTTTGCCGCCGTCCCGGGCAGCCCGGCGCGGTACTCGCTCGGGCTCAGGCCCGTGGACTTCTTGAACACCGAGTTGAATGCCGATTTCGACCCGAAGCCGCACTCCAGCGCGATCTCGAGCAAAGGCCTCCGGTGAGAACCCGGCCGCATCAGCGTGGCCTTCACCGAATCGACGCGCCAGCCGTTCACATAGTCATAGAAGGTCTGCCGCTCGTGCATCGACAGGTACTGCGAGAGCTGGTGTGCCGTCACCTCGAGCCTGCGCGCAAGCTCGCCCAGCGTGAGATCGGATTCCAGATAGGCCTTGTCCTCGCGCATGGCAGCCTGCAGACGCGCGCCGAGCCCTTGCGCGAGGGCTTCGGGAAGGCGGGCCTTGCTGTACGGGGCGGGCGCTGGCGCGTCGATGGTGATCTCGTCGATCACCTCGGGCGCCACCGCGACGCGCTGCCGCGACCCGCGGATTCCCATCCATCCCGTGGCCACCGCCGTGAACAGGCCCGTCAGCGCATTCGATGCGGACACGCTCCACTGCCACGTCAGGATCCACGCCGCGAGTCCGGCGGCATAGAGCGTCGTCATCACGATGAGCCAGGAGAGATCGCGATCATCCAGGTCCGAGTAGTAAGCCTTGGTCTGGCGCCGGATGTTCGCCACGCGGATCGCGCACGCGACTGCATAACCGATGAGATGGCAGGCGATGGGCAGCAGGATCACGATCTCGCCGATGGTGCGATGTGTCGTCTGCGGCTCCGGCGCTTCGAAGACCGCGCCGAACAGCAGCAGCAGACAGAGCAGCGCTGCCGGCATCAGATGTACAGCAGCTCCTGTGAGCCGGCGCGGATGCACACGCGGTCCCTCGCTCACCTCGCGCAGGTACAGCCACAGCGCCGGACCGATCACGAGCAACGCCGTGTCCGAGAACGGCTGCAACACGCGATAGAGCCGGTTGAGACCCATTTGCGACGCGAGATCGCCTGCGCCCATCGCCGCGACCGCAGCCAGCGTGACCAACAACCACAGGGTCGAAGGTCGATCGCGACCGCCGAGCGCGAGCTGCACCATCGCCATGACGGCGATGCCCACCATGAGCGCGGTGCTGGCGATGGCCAGGGCGTCCTGCAGATTCACCATGGCGCGCATGTTCGATGACCGCGTGCAACCCTTCAACGGCATTTTGTTAAGCCCGCATCGCAACCAACTCCGTGAACTGCGACGCCGCTCACCACAATGCGCATCGGAACTCGCGGCGCTTGATTCCACGCGCGAACCCCCGCAGGATTGTCACCGGTGTCATCCCTGCGGCCGGTCGTCATGGGCCGTGGATTTCCAGCGATTTTCGTGGGGGAAATCGATGTTTTCACCGTGCCTGGCGCGGCTTCTGGCTTACGTGCTGTCCATCGGTTTCCTACTGGGGACCGCCCGGGCGGCCGTCCCCGCTTCCGATCCCGGGCGGGAGGTTCTGCCACCCAACGACGGTTGGGGCTCGGTTCCCACTGCCGCGCTGCCTCAGGGCACGACGGGCGGCTCTGCCGCCACCACTTCCCGCACGCATACCGTCACGAACCGCAAGGAGCTGCTGGCCGCACTCGCCTGGCCCGATGCCACGCCCAAGCTCATCTACGTGAAGGGCACCATCGACATGAATGTCGATGACAACCTCGTGCCGCTCTCCTGCGAAAACTACGAGCAACCGGATCCGGCCACGGGCGAGGCGTATACGCTTCACGGCTTCCTGAGCGTGTACGATCCGGCCGGTCCGCTCGCCAAACAACTCGGGCGCGTCGATCCGGTCGGAGGCCTCGAGGAAGCGCGGCGCGCGTCCGCGGCCGCGCAGGCCAGGCGCATCCGCATCCGCGTGCCGCCGAACACGACTATCTACGGACTCGGCGATGACGCGAAGTTCATGGGCGCCTGGCTCGACATCGCCGGCGACGTTCGTGAGGGCAACGTTCCCATGAACGTGATCGTCCGGAACCTCACGTTCGTCGACACCTTCGACTGCTTTCCCGAATGGTCGCCGAACGACGGCCCCACGGGCGCCTGGAACTCCGCCTACGACAGCATCTCGATCAGCCACGCAACGCACGTGTGGATAGACCACAACCGCTTCGCCGATGTGAGGACTCGCGATGACACACAGCCGATCCATCTCGGCCACCGGTACCAGGTGCACGACGGGCTCGTCGATGTCACCGATCAGTCGGACTACGTCACGGTGTCGTGGAACGTCTTCGCCACGCACGACAAGGTCATGCTCATCGGCAATTCCGATAGCGCGGCAGAGGACCGCGAACGCCTGCGCGTGACGCTGCACCACAATCTCTTCGACAACACCGGCCAGCGCACCCCGCGCGTCCGCTACGGCAAGGTCCACGTCTACAACAACGTGTACCGCGCGAACCGCGACGCCAACTACCGGTCGAGCTGGGGCGTGGGCTTCGAGTCCCAGCTCTTCGCTGAGAACAACTACTTTCACATGAGCGCGAGCTTCAGCCCGCTGGAAGTCATCGACGGGAAGAAGGGAACGCGCGCCACGATCATCGGCAATTGCTGGCGTGACAAGGAAACGTGTGTTCCCACGGACTTCCTTGCGATCTGGAACGGGAAGTTCGATCCGGACCTGAAGCCCGATTCAGGCTGGACGCCCGGGCTTTATGGCGCCGCCTCCGGCCCCGAGACGGTGGAGGCGGCGTACGAGCGAGTGCTCGATGAAGGAGGCCCAGGAAGGGCGCGAAAATGATCAGGGAGTGAGCGTGAGGCGGGGCGCCCCATTCATCCCGGACGGCGCTCCGTCTCACCTCTTTGAGGGCCGAGTTCCCGCAAGAGTTGATCGACATCCACGGGTTTCACGAAGTGATCGTCGAAGCCCGCAGCCAGTGCCCGCGCGCGATCCTCGGGCTGTCCATATCCCGTCAGGGCAATGAGCCTCGGTTGTTCCCCCGCCGGCAGTTGCCGCAAGAGACCGGCCACTTCATAACCGTCCATGCCGGGCAGTCCGATGTCGAGCAGTACGTAGTCAGGCTGGAAGGCCCGCACTTTTTCCAGCACCGACCGCGCATCGTGAATGGACTCGGCTTCGTGGCCCTCCGCGCACAGGATCTGCGCCATCGCGTCCGCGGCATCGCCGTTGTCGTCGACGACGAGGAATCGGGAGCTCTGCAGTTTTGCCAGTTGCTCATCACCCACGGGCTTCGCCGGGGGCTCGACCGCCGGTAGTTTGATGCAGAAGGTGGTGCCTTTTCCCGGACCTTCGCTCTGCACGTGGACCTGCCCACCGTGCATCTCCACGAGTTGCTGGACCACGGAGAGTCCGATCCCGAGTCCGCCCTGGGCTCGATCCAATGTCTGGTCGTTCTGCACGAACAACCCGAAGATGCGTGGCTGAAGTGCTTCGGAGATCCCGATGCCGTTGTCACGGACCTGCAGATGGGCAAGGTCGCCGTCACGGCGCGTATCGACCAGGATCTCGCCGCCGGGATCGGTGAATTTCGCCGCATTGCTCAGCAGGTTCACGAGGCACTGCACCAGTCGCGCGAAATCGCCGCGTACGTACAACTGCGGCGCGTCCGCGGCGACGCGCAGATGATGTTTGCGTGCACGCATGAGCGGCTCCACGGTCTCCACGGCCTGCGCCACCACGGCCGAGACCTCGACGATCTCCTGCTTGAGCTCGATCCGCCGCCGCGTGATGCGTGACACGTCGAGCAGATCGTCGACCAGGCGCGCCAGATGCGCGGCCTGGCGGCGAATGATGTCGATCACCGGGCGGGCGCGCGCGTCTTCTCCGAGCATGCGCGCCAGCAGCTCGCCGCTCGTGCGGATGGGCGCGAGCGGGTTGCGCAGCTCGTGCGCGAGCATGGCCAGGAATTCGTCCTTCTGCCGGTCGGCCTCGCGCAGCGCATCTTCGGCGCGCTTGCGTTCGGAGATGTCCACGGTGGAGATCGCGACGCCATCACCCACCTTGGCTACCGCGAGGCGCACGAACGCCACGATGCCGTCCTGTTGATAGTCCACCTCGCCCACCCAGGTTTCGCCGGTCTGAACCACGCGGGTGTATCGATCGATGAGCCCGGCCTCACGATTCCCCGGATGCACTTCGAGTACGGCGTGACCTATCAACTCTTCACGCGACGCCCCGGCCATGCTTGCGGCGGCATCGTTCATGTACGCGATCCGGAAGTCGACGATCTCGCCGCCCTCATCCCGCACGGCCTCGAGCACGGTGAATCCATCGGGGCTGGTTTCCTGCACGGCGCGGAACCGTTCTTCAC
>JBKPPO010000147.1:0-14335 GCA_046733635.1 Pseudomonadota bacterium
AGGATGAGCAGCATCGAGGTGATCGATTCGCTGTTCAGACCCGTGCGTTCGATCAGGGTGTCGACGCTGGCCGGCTCGAAGGCGAGCGCATCTAACAGGATTTTGTATTCCTTGTCCAACAGGGGGCCGTCCGCCGGGCCGCCGGGCGGTGATGCAAGTAGTTGGGCAGCAAGGGAAATTTTGAGGTCGCTCAACACGTCCTCGGGCGTTTCCACCAGTTTGGCGCCCTGCCGGATGAGTTCATGACAGCCCCGGGCCATCGGATTCAGCACCGAGGACGGCAGCGCGAACACCTCCCGACCCGCGTTTCCAGCGAGCCGGGCGGTGATCAGCGAGCCGGATTTCTGCGCCGCTTCCACCACGAGCGTGCCCGCGGCGAGGCCGGCGATGATGCGATTCCGCTGCGGGAAATGCGCCGCGAGCGCCGGTGTCCCCGGCGGGAACTCCGAAACCAGCGCGCCGTGCTGGCGGATGCGTTCCGCGAGCGCGCGATTCTCGCGCGGATAAGGCTCATCGAGTCCGCAACCCAGGACCGCGATGGTGAGTCCGCCCGCCGAAAGCGCGCCCTCGTGACAGGCAGCGTCGATACCCAGCGCGAGGCCACTCGTGATGCTCACTCCCGATCGTGCGAACCAGGCCGCGAAACGCCGCGCATTGTCGCGGCCACCCGCCGTGGGGTTGCGGCTGCCCACCATGGCGATCTGGGGTTCCGACAGCGCCTCGACCTGGCCCAGCACATACAAGACGCCAGGAGCATCCGGCGACTCACGCAGTAGCGTGGGATATCGGGGCGACGTGGCCGGCAGCAGCTGTGCGCCGCTCGTGGTGAGCCAACGCAGGTCCGCGTCGATCGCGGACGCTTCCGGCGTGACGAGCCGGGAGACCGCGCGGGTAGTCAGGCCGAGTTCGACGAGCGCGGAGGCGGGACAGCTGCGTGCGTCGAGATCCGGCGACAACGCCGCGAGCCCCTTGAGCTGCGGCGCGGTGAGACGAGCGCGTGCTGCGGCCGCGAGGCGTCGGAATTCCGATGGCCATTCCATCGGAGCAGCGTAAAACGAAAGGGCCAGCCTCGCGGCTGGCCCTATCTAGTCGAATCGTCGAGAAATGGCCTACGGGTTGTAGACGCGGTCGGCGACGCGCATCGGACTGCGGGCGCCGATCACCAGGCCGTAGCTGATGCGGTCGAATGTCTTGAACACGATGAGCGTGCCCGCGCGTTCGCTCGGGAGCTTCACGTTGCGCGGAAAGTTCGCCTTCTTCCAGGGCGACTTGCCGTACTTGTCCGAGACCACCGCGCCTTGCTGATCCACCGCGAGGACGGCGCCCGGCGCGAGACCATTGTTGGCGCCACGGTTGAGCACCACGACCTGGTACTGGCCGATCTGTTCGACGTTGTCCGCCACTGCGATGATCTGCCCGTCGATGGCCGTCGTGGGCGCATGCGGCGTGAAGGTCAGCGCGGTATCGCCTTCCTGCGAGATGAGGCGGTCGCCCACGAGCGCCTCGCGGGCGCCCTCGGTCAACACGGCCTTGGAGACATCGCCCGGGTTGTTCACGACGGCGTTGGCCACGTAGTAGGCCTGGTATCCGATGATCTCGCGCGAGCCGATGTCGCGGATCGGATCGCCCACGTGCATGACCACGAAGCGCTGGTTCAGCGGCGCGTTGAGGTTCTTGACGTAGATCTCGTGGCCGGTGCCGCCGATCATGTGTTCGTCGCGGAACGCCAGGATGTGCGGCGCCTGCAGCGCCTGTTCCTTGCTCAGCACGGAGGGCTTGGACAGGAACGCCGAGATCGCGGAGAACGGAATCGAGTCGACGGGGCCATCGAGCGGATCGCTGCGCAGGCGCGGCGCCAGTCGCGCTCCACCGTACTGCGAGATCATCACGCGCGCGTCGCCATTGGCGCCGTACGCCAACGACAATACGTCGCCGGGATAGATCAGATGGGGATTCTCGACCTGCGGGTTGATCTGCCAGATCTCCGGCCAGAACCACGGGTCCTTGAGGAACACGGCGGCGATGTCCCAGAGCGTGTCGCCACGCTTGACGGTGTAGTTCATCGGCGCGTCCGGCCGGATGAGCTGCGCAGTCTGTGCGGGCGCCTCGGCGGCCGGCGCGTCGTTGAGGCCGGCGACCGCGGCCTCGGTGGCCGTGAGGTCGTCGGCAGGATCGCCGCTGTTGTCGGCGGAGGCCGGAGCCGTCGGGGCGGGACGGGACTCGACCACGGGCTGAGCCGATCGGCAGCCGGCAGCGACCAGTACGGCCGCGGTGAGAGCCATGACGGCGAAGAGACGCGGCGCGAGCATGAGCACACGCGGTCTAAGTTCTTGATTCAGAGACATCCTCCACTCCTCGTCAGTCTCAATTGGCCAAGTGGGGCAAGCGGAGCCCACTTATAATCCGGGCCAGCACGATGGGCCCGATCTATATGTCAAGTCTGTGCGCTGGATCACGGGTCGCGAGACCTGCGGGGAACCCGGCCACCTTGCGCAGAATCGAATCGCCCAAACATTAGCAGCATTCGAGCGGAACATCATGGCGCGCCTACAAATTCTGGAATATCCCGACCCCCGTCTTCGCACCCGGGCCAAGCCCGTCGAGGTGTTCGACGCGGCGTTGTCCCGCCAGGTCGAAGACATGTTCGAGACCATGTACGCCGCTCCGGGCATCGGGCTGGCGGCCACGCAGGTGGACTTCCATAAGCGGCTGATTGTCATGGACGTTTCCGAGTCCAAGGACCAGCGGCAGGTTTTCATCAATCCCGAGATCCTGAGCGCCGAGGGCACGGGGCAGGGTGAGGAAGGCTGCCTCTCCGTCCCCGGCATCTTCGACGAGGTGAAACGCGCGGCGACCGTGAAGGCGCGTTTCCAGGATGTGAAAGGCAATTTCCACGAGATCGAGCTCGATGGGCTGGCCGCGGTGTGTCTGCAGCACGAGATGGATCACCTCGAAGGAAAACTGTTCGTCGACTACCTCTCCGATCTCAAACGCGAGCGCATCCGCAAGAAGCTGGACAAGGACCGCAAGGAACGCGCCGCCAAGTCCCGTGAAGGCGCACCCGCGCGCGCTTACTGATCCGCCTTCGGGCAGATGACCTCCCTTCGAATCGCCTTCGCGGGCACGCCGCACTTCGCGTTGCCCGCGCTTCGCGCGTTGCTCGGCTCGCAGCATCGCGTGGTCGGCGTGCTCACGCAGCCGGACCGGCCTGCGGGCCGCGGCCGCGAGCTGCGCGCGTCGCCCGTCAAACTACTGGCCGCGGAGCACGGGCTGCCAGTGGCGCAGCCCACCACGCTCAAGACTCCCGAAGGCCGCGCCGCGCTGTCCGAATGGCGGCCGGAGCTGCTGGTGGTGGTGGCTTACGGACTCATCCTCCCGCCCGTGGTGCTGGGCCTGCCGCGTCTCGGTTGCCTCAACATCCATGGATCGCTGCTGCCGCGCTGGCGCGGCGCCGCGCCCATCCATCGCGCCATCCTCGCCGGCGACGCGGAGACCGGCGTCTGCATCATGCAGCTCGAAGAAGGCCTCGACACCGGGCCGGTGCTGATCGAGCGACGCCATCCCATTGGCCTGCGCGACACCTCCGGCGACATCCACGATGCGCTCTCGGAGCTCGGCGCCGCCGCGTTGCTCGAGGCCATCGACGGACTCGCGTCGGGCAAACTACTGCCCCGACCCCAGCCGGCGCAGGGCGTGACCTACGCCGCGAAAATCGAGAAGTCCGAGGCCCCTATCGACTGGACCCGAGATGCCGCCGCCCTCGACCGGCAGGTGCGCGCCTTCAATCCCTGGCCGATCGCGGAGACCACATTCGCGGGCGAGACGCTTCGCATCCTGCGCGCGAGCGTCGCGAACGCCACCGGGCAACACGCGAGTCCGGGCACCTTGTTAGGCATGGCCGAAGACGGCCTGCACGTGGCCTGTGGCGAAGGCGTGCTCGCGGTGCGTGAATTGCAGCGTGCGGGCAAGAGGCCGGTGTCGGCGCGAGATTTCGCGAACGCCGTGCGGCTGGATGGAATCAGGTTCGGAACATGAATAAACCAACGTGGAGAAGGGGGCGCAATGCGCCGCCGCAGCCTCGTCGCAGCCGGCATGCGCCCGGAGCGGAATCGCTGGCCGCCGCCGCGCTGGCCGTTCACGAGGTGCGATACGAGGGCCGCTCCGCGGATGTGGCGCTGGAAGCCGCGGCCGAACGCGAAGATCGCGCCGCCGTCCGCGCCATCGCGCTGGGAACGCTCCGTTGGTATCTCCGGCTGGAGCCCGCATTGGTTCCGCTGCTGAGCCGGCCGCTCGACGAGGTGTCTCCTAAGCTCGCATCGCTGCTCGTGACCGCTGCGCACCAGGTGGAGTATTCGCGCGGCGCGCCGGAGGCGCAGGTTCACCTGGCCGTGGATGCGAGCCGCATCGTCGGTGAAGGGCGCGCGAGCGGGATGGTGAACGCGGTGTTGCGACGGTTCGTCGCGGATCGCGAAAAACTGCTGGCCGACGTCGATGCGGATCCGGCGCGGCGATTCGCTCATCCTCGCTGGCTGGCGAAAGCCGCTTCGGTGTGGGGCGATCAGGCCGATGCCATCCTGGCCGCCAACAACGATCATCCGCCCATGACGTTGCGCGTGGATCCCGCGCAGCTGCATGCGGAGGATTTCCTGCGGGCCTGGCGTTCCTCGGGTCGCGAAGCCCAGACGCTGGCGTGGCGCGAGGATGCGGTGGTGCTCGAACGGCCCGTGGCCGTCCAGGCGCTGCCCGGTTTCGAGAGCGGCGCCGTGTCCGTGCAAGACGCGGGCGCGCAACTCGCTGCGCCCTTGCTCGATGCGCAGCCCGGCATGCGGGTCCTCGACGCCTGCGCCGCGCCGGGTGGCAAGACGCTGCACATCGCGCAGCGCACGCCGGAGCTCGCGGAAATCGTCGCCGTGGACAACGATCTGGATCGGCTCCAGCGTGTGTACGAGAACCTCCAGCGCGCGGGCCGCAAGGCCATCCTCGTGACCGCCGATCTCACGACGATGCCGCCGTCCTTCGCGCCGGACTACTTCGATCGCGTGCTCGTCGATGCGCCCTGCTCGTCGACCGGCGTCGTCCGGCGCCACCCGGACATCAAGCTCCTTCGCCGTGCGTCGGATATCGACGCACTGGCGAACACCCAGATCAACATCCTGGCGACCGCGTTCGAACTACTGAAACCGGGTGGCCGGCTGGTGTACTGCACCTGCTCGATCATCCCGGCCGAGAACGATGGCGTGGTGACCGCGTTCCTCGCGGCAGAACCTCGCGCGCGCGCGGCCGGCTGGCCCGAATCCGTGCCGCGGCCGCCCGGCTTGCAGGATCGTCCGGTGGGCTGGCAGCTCTTGCCGGGTGGAGGCGCGGGCACCGACGGCTTCTACTATGCTTGTCTGACGAAATCTCCCTGAGACGTGATCGATACGGACGCAATGTTCCGCGGGCTCCACCATTCCTTCCTCCGGCGACTCGCGACACTGATCGCCGCGGCCGTGCTCGCATTCGCCACGAGCACCGCGCCGGCGCGCGCCGATGCGCTGGACGGCGTGCTCGAGGTGAAGTCCGCGTACGTGGCCATCGAACAGGGCGTGTTCCAGCTCTTCGCGCGCGTTGCCTATCCGGTCAACGATGACATCCGCGCCGCGCTCAAGGACGGGCTCATGCTGAGCTTCGATCTCGACGTCGTGGTCTCGCGCGAACGCCGGTTCTGGGTGGACGAGAACGTGGCGCAGTACACGCTGCGGCGCGAACTCATCTACCACGCCGTCAGCGACCGCTACGTCACGCGCGACGCGCAGCCCGGCGACAACGATCAGCACAGCTACGCCACGCTCGAGGAAGCGCTCGACGCCCTGGGCAGCGTGGACGCATGGCCGTTCCTGCTTTCGCCGCAACTCAACGCCAATCGCGACTATCGCGTCAGCCTGCGGGCCGGCGTACGGCGTGGCCATCTGCCCGACTCCCTGCGCGTGCTGCTGTTCTGGACCGACGACTGGCATCGCGAGAGCGAGTGGTTCTCATGGTCCCTGCAGCGCTGAGGCGATTCGGCACCCTGGGACTCATCGCACTGTGGGTGCTGGTGAGCGGCGGCCTGCTGCTGCTGCTCGCGTTGTCCGTACAGAACTCGGTGCAGTTCAGCCAGCTCCAGTCGTGGATCCTGCTGGCCAATGTGATCGCGCTGATCACCGTGGGCTACCTGCTCGCACGCAAGATCATGGAGCTGGTGCGCGCCTTCCGCGCGCAGGTTCCCGGTTCCCGCCTGACGGCGCGTACCGTGGCGATCTTCGGTTCACTGGTGATCGCCCCGCTGATCATCGTCTATCTATTCAGCCTCGAGTTCCTGAATCGCGGCATCGACAGCTGGTTCAAGGTGGAGATCCGCCAGGGCTTGACCGATGCGCTCGAACTCTCCAAGTCGGCCGTGGACGTGCGCATGCGCGAATACGCGCGCAGCACGCAGCTCTTCGCGAATCGCCTCGCGGACAGCCCGCCGCTGAGCATCGACGCGGCGACCGACCAGCAGCGCGTGGAGAGTGGCGCACTCGAGGTCGTGGTGTACGGACGCCTGGGGCAGGTACTCGCGATGAGCAGCGCAGGCGCGAGTGTGGCGCTGCCGCGCGCGTCCACCGAGGTCACCTCGGCCATCGATGCGGGCAACGTGTACTGGAGCCTGGAGCCTCTGTCGGAAGACGACTACCTGATCAACACGGCGGCGCCTATCGCGACCGGTCCGGGTTCGCGCGAAGGTCGGTACGTGGTGGCCGTCTATCCGGTGCCACCGCATCTCGTGCGATTGTCGGAAGCCGTGCAGCACTCGTATTCGCAGCACAGCATCCTCACGTCGCAACGCGAGGGCGTGAAGAACCTGTTCGGCATGACGCTCACCCTGGTGCTGCTGCTCGCCATGCTCACCGCCATCTATGGTGCTATCTACTCGGCCGAGAAGCTCACGCGTCCCGTGCAGGACCTGATCGCCGGCACGCGCGCGGTGGGCAAGGGCGATTTCGGAACGCGCCTGCCGCTGCCCTCCCGTGACGAGATGGGATTCCTCGTCCATTCGTTCAACGACATGACCAAGCGGCTGCGGCGCGCGCGCGAGGAAACCACGCGCAGCCAGATGGCCGTGGAGCGGGAACGCGAGCGGCTCGCGATCATCCTGGCGCGGCTCTCCACCGGCGTCATCACGCTCGGGCGTGACCTCGTGCTGCGCAGCGCCAACCAGGCCGCGAGCAACATCCTCGGCGTGGAGCTCGAGCGGGGCGTGGGCCAGCCCCTGAAGACGCTGTCGGGTGAAAGTCCGCGGTACGAGCGATTCGTCGGTGAAGTCACATTGCGGCTGACCAAGGGCGAGGAAGAGTGGCGCGAGCAGCTCGATCTCAAGCCCGACGCTGCCGGAGCGCGCGTGCTGGTCTGCGCCTGCACGCCGTTGCCGGGCGACGAGCACGCAGAGAACGACGCGGAGCGTGAAGGCGGCTACGTCATCGTGTTCGACGACATCAGCGCGCTGCTCACCGCACAGCGCGACGCGGCCTGGGGTGAAGTCGCACGGCGCCTCGCGCACGAGATCAAGAACCCGCTCACGCCCATCCAGCTCTCGGCCGAACGCATGCGGCGCCGCTACCTTGCCCAGATGCAGGGCGAAGACGCGCAGATCCTCGACCGCGCCACTTACACCATCGTGCAGCAGGTCGAGGCGATGAAGGCGATGGTGAACGCATTCAGCGAATACGCACGCGCGCCCGACATGAAAGTCACGCGTTTTCCGTTCAATGCCCTGGTCACGGAGGTGGTGGACCTGCACCGCGTGCACGAGTCCGGCGTCGCCATCGATGTCGACCTCGACTCGCAGATCGACCAGGTCGAGGCGGATCGCGGCCGCGTGCGCCAGATCCTCAACAACCTGATCGTGAACGGCGCGGAGGCCGTCGAGAACACGGCCGGCGGGCGCGTGGTCGTCGCGACGCGCCTGGAGTCGGCAGGCAGCGCCTCTTACGTGACGATCACCGTCACCGACAACGGGCCCGGCTTCACGCAACAAGTGCTGGGTCGGGTGTTCGACCCTTACGTCACGAGCAAACCCAAGGGCACCGGTCTGGGGCTGGCTATCGTCAAAAAGATCGCCGAGGAACACGGCGGGCGCGTGGAGGCGGACAATCGGCCCGAAGGCGGCGGCCGGGTGCGTGTATCCTTGCCGCTCACTGACGGAACCCGACAGATGGTCGCGCGCGAACGGCGCGCTGAACCCAGGAAGGAGCGAGCATGAGCGCCGCGCACATTCTGGTTGTCGACGATGAAGCCGACATCCGTGGGCTGCTGAAGGAGATCCTCTCCGAGGAAGGCTACGACGTGGACGTCGCCGGCGATGCGGGCCAGGCGCGAGCGTCGCGTGCGCGGCAGCTTCCCGATCTGGTGTTGCTCGACATCTGGATGCCCGACACCGATGGCATCACGCTGCTGCGCGAGTGGCAGGGTGCGGCCGCCGAATCCTCCTGCCCTGTCGTGATGATGAGTGGCCATGGCACCGTCGAGACGGCGGTCGAAGCCACGCGCCTGGGCGCTTTCGATTTCGTCGAGAAGCCGTTGTCGCTGCAGAAGCTGCTGCGCACCGTCGAGCGTGCGCTGGAGGCGGGCAAGCGCAAGCGGCATGCGGGCAAACTACTCGCGGCGTCGCCGGGCGTGCCCGTCGGCCGCAGCCGCGTCATGCAGCAGTTGCGCGCGGACCTCGCGCAGATCGCCACCAACGATTCTCCCGTGCTGCTCGTGGGCGAGACCGGAACCGGCCGCGAGGCCTTCGCTCGTTTCGTGCACGACGCCAGTCCGCGCGCATCGCGTCCCTTCGTCACGCTGATCTCGAGCACGCTGCGCGGCGATGGCGCCGAGCAGGTGTTGTTCGGCACCGAGGCGGGCGGTCAAGTGGCGCCGGGCGCGCTGGAGCGCGCCGGAACGGGCACGTTGTTCATCAATGAGCTCGAAGACCTGCCGCCGCAGGCGCAGCGCGCGTTGCTGGGTGCGCTGGAAAGCGGGCAGTTCACGCGGGTGGGCGGCAACTCTCCCGTGAGTTTCAAGGCGCGACTGCTGTCGTCCGCGCGTCCGGGCATCGAAACCCGCGCAGACGATTTCCGCCGCGACCTGCTCGCGCATCTGAATACCCTGATCGTGCGAGTGCCGCCGCTGCGCGAATACACCGAAGACGTGCCCGATCTGCTGCGCCACTACGTGGACCGCATGGTGGATGGCGAGGGCCTGTCATTCCGCAAGTTCAGCGTGGCGGCTCAGAACCGGCTGCGCAACTACCCGTGGCCTGACAACGTGCGCGAGCTCAAGAACCTCGTCCAGCGCCTGCTGCTGCAAGGCGGTGGCGAGGAGATCCGGCTCGAAGAGATCGAGCGCGAACTCGCGGCGCAGGCGCCGACGGCCGAGCCATTGGTCAAGCAGGACCTGCTGGCGCTGCCGTTACGCGAGGCGCGCGAACAGTTCGAACGCGCCTATCTGCAGCAGCAGCTGCTGCTTTGTAACGGCAAGGTGGGGCAGCTCGCCAAGCGGGTCGGCATGGAGCGCACGCACCTGTATCGCAAGCTGCGTTCGCTGGGTGTGGACTTCCGCAACATCACCGACGACGCGGAGTGATGGGGATCCTGACCTCCACGGTCAATCCGCAAGTACCGAAAGCCGGTCCGGCGTGAAGCCCCTCAGTCCGGCAGACGTTCGAGTATCGGACCCTTCGAGCTGAAGACTCGTGCGCCGTGCTGCGTCACGAATCCGCGCAGCTCCTCGGCGCCTGAGCTCAACTCGAAACTTTCCATGTGCCTGTCCCGCACACGGCTGCCCTCGATACGCCGCAGCCGCACGGCTTCTTCCAGAGCGTCCATCGGGGCCGCGAAGAGTTGCACGCGGTCCGGCCTCTCGTGTTCGTAACGGAACAGGATGAAACGCGGCCGCTTGATTTCAGGGTCCTGCGAAGTCGCACTCCCGTAGAGCGCCCCGCCGATTTCGGCCGTGATCACTTCGAATTCTTCGTCCGAGTCCTGAGGCGGCTCGGACGCGGCTTTCACCCGCAACCGGCCGTTCGGCAACGCCGAGATTCGATGGATCTCCACATCTTCGTCGATGGTCACTCGCCAGGTGCCGATCAAGCGCGGATCGGCAGGCTGCGGTTCCGCCGCGGTGATGGGTACAGGGCTCAGCGTGCACGCTGAAAGTCCCAGCGCCGTTGCCAGGAAAGCTGCCAGCAGCCGGCTTCGCTTCACGATGACACCTCAGCGATCCGGCTTGCGCGTCAGCGTTCCATCCTCGGCGATCACGAGCGATCCGTCCGGAAATGCCGCGCCGGTGAGCTCGCGCAGCAGCGTGATCACCTTGCGGTCCGGATCCAGCGAGGGCCCCGCGGGACGGATCTGGATGGTCGGCTCTATCTTCCCGCTCACGAACCGGCCCTCGCCGTCGAGTGTGGCGAACAATATGGGCGCGAGACCGCGGATGCCCTCGACGCTGATGCCGTAATACGTCGCGAAATTGCCCAGGCTGTAGGCGATGAGCCGGTCCTTGTAGATCTCCATCGGCCGCACCACGTGCGGGCCGTGACCCAGCACGATGTCCGCCCCCGCGTCGATCATCGAGTGCGCGAACTCGACCACGTTGCCGCGATCCTCACCCGCGAAGATTTCCCGCGCGAACGGCATCTTCTCCGCACCGTTGCCTTCGGCGCCGCCGTGGAAGGACACGATGACGATGTCATGTTTCGCGGCGAGTTCGCTCACGAGCGGCAGGCCGATCTGCGGGTCGTTGAGCGAGTTCGATCCCACGTTGGGCGCGAAAGCGATCATCGCGACGCGACGACCGTTGGCGATGAAGCTGGCCACCGTGCCCTCGCGTCCCGAGTGATGGATGCCCGCTCGATCCATGGCTTCCATGCTCGAGGTGCGGCCAGCCTCGCCGAAGTCGCGCGCATGGTTGTTGGCCAGGCTCATGACGTCGAAGCCCGCGAGCTTCAGATAGGTGACGTAACGCGTGGGCGTGCGGAACAGGAAGCAGCGGGTCTTGTCCTTGCATTGCTTCACCGGCTCGCCGCCATCCAGCAGCACGCCTTCGAAGTTGCCGAAGGTCACGTCGGGCGCCGAGAGCAGCGGCGTGACGGCGTCGAAGAACGACAGCCCGTCGTCATCCGGCAGGATGTTCTCGGGGAAATCCGTGCCCGGCATGATGTCGCCTACCGCGGCCAGCGTGAGGCCGGCATGCCTGGGCCCAGGTAGCGCTGGCTCGGCGGGCTGAGCCGGAGCCGGCGCGGAAGCCGGCTCCGCAGGACGTGCGGGCGGCGGCGCCGCGGCGCAGGAAACCAGCAGGAGCGAAGCGAGGCCGAGCAGGAAACGCGGGGCCCGGGACACTAACTAGTCTCCGATACGCAGCGGCATGGAATCGAAATCCGCCGCGCGCAGACGCGCGCGCAGGCGGTTGAGCTCGGCGAGGTCGGTGATCGGTCCGATACGCACGCGGTGCAGATCCCCGAACTCGCCAGGCACCTTGTGCACCGTGGCTTCGATGCCGAGCACACGAAGCTGTGCCTGCACGCGATCCGCGTCTTCCTGCTTGCGGAACGAACCTGCCTGGATCACGTACATGCCGGGCCGGTCCACGCTCGCGGGCGCGGGCTCGCGTTCGTTCGACACGGGCTGCGCCTTCTCGGGCACCTGCACTTCGAAGCTCGGCAGCTTCTCGTAGAAGTCGTAGTTCATGGCCGCCTCCGGATCCTTGGCCGCGGCGGCGCGCGGTTCGGGCTTCGGCTGCTCGGCGGCGGCCTTGGCCACCTGCTTCTCGCGGTAGTTCTGCCAGACGAGCACGAGTACCGACAGCGACAGCCCGAGCGCGAGACCGAGGCCGAACTCCCGCCAACGGCCGAAATCCATCCGCAGGGCGCCCTGGCGTCCGCGTTTGAAATCCCGGCTCGTGATCTTGGCGGCCAATTCCTCTCCTTACATCGTCTCTGGTTACACGGTCTCTGCTTACATCGTCTCTGGCGCGGAGACGCCGAGCAGCGTGAGCCCGTTGCGGATCACCTGCTGCACCGCGAGCACCAGCGTCAGTCGCGCATTGCGCAGCGCCGCGTCCTCGACGATGAACTGTTCCGCGTTGTAATAGGTGTGGAGCGCATTCGCAAGGTCGCGCAGGAAGTGCACCAGCGAATGCGGTGCGCGATTCAGCGCCGCGGCTTCGATGACTTCCGGGAATTTCGAGATCGCGGTGATGGCCGCCTGCTCGTACGCGTTGGTCAGCAGCGTGAGGTCCGCCGCGCCGGCATCGTAGGTGTGACCCTTCGAGGCGAGCTGCTTCATGACCGAAGCCACACGCGCGTGAGCGTACTGGATGTAATAGACCGGATTCTCGTTGGAGCGGGACTTGGCGAGCTCCAGGTCGAAGTCCAGCGCCTGGTCGTGGCTGCGCATCAGGTAGAAGAACCGTGCCGCGTCATTGCCGACTTCATTCCGCAGGTCGCGCAACGTCACGAAGTTGCCTTCGCGTTTGCCCATCGCCAGTTTCTCGCCGCCGCGGAACAGGCTCACGAGCTGCATGAGGCAGACCTCGAAGCTCTCGCCTTGGTAGCCGAGCGCCACGAGTGCGCCGCGCACGCGCGCGACATAGCCGTGGTGATCCGCGCCCCAGACATCGATGAGCAACTCGTGGCCGCGCCGCAGCTTGTCCCAGTGATAGGCGATGTCCGAGGCGAAATAGGTCTTCTCGCCATTGGCGCGCACGACGACGCGGTCTTCGTCGTCGCCGTAATCCGTGGATTTGAACCAGCGCGCGCCTTCCTTCTCGTAGACACGGCCGCTCTTTTCGAGGTCCTGGAGTGCCTTGTCGACGGCGCCGCTCTGCGAAAGCTCGCGCTCGGAATACCAGTGCTCGAACAACACGCCGAACTCTTCGAGATCGTTGCGGATGTCGGCGAGCATGGCGTCGCGCGCGAATAGGATGATGGCTTCGAAATCCTTCGCGCCGACCAGTCGCCGCGCGTTCTCGATGAGGCCATCGATGTGCTTGTCCTTGTCGCCGCCCTGCGGAGCATCGGGCGGGGCGCCGCGCGTGATCTCCTGCGCGCTGCGCTTGAAGGCCTCACCGTGTTTGACATGCAGCGCGCGCGCCACCGGCAGGATGTACTCGGCGCGATAGCCGTTCGACGGGAACGCCACCGTCTCGCCGCAGAGCTCCAGGTAACGTAGATAGACGCTGACCGCGAGGATGTCGATCTGCCGGCCGGCATCGTTGATGTAGTACTCGCGATACACCGCGTGGCCAGTGGCGTCGAGCAGATTGCTCAGCGTCGCGCCGTAGGCGGCACCGCGGCCATGACCCACGTGCATCGGGCCGGTGGGATTCGCGGAGACGAATTCGACCATCACCTTGCGGCCCGCGCCCACCGTGCTGCGACCGTAAGAAGCCCCCTGCGCCGCGACCTGCTTCAACGAGGCGAACCAGGCGCCCTTGGCCAGTTTGAAGTTGATGAACCCGGCGCCGGCCACGTTCGCGCTCTCGACGAGTTCGCTCCGGGGCAGCGCCTGGACGATAGCCTGCGCCAGCTCACGCGGATTCTTGCGCGCCGCCTTCGCGAGCCGCAGGGCGATGTTGCTGGCGAAATCACCGTGCTGGGCATCGCGCGCGCGCTCGACCACCACCTGGCCCGGATCCACGGGCTCCGCGAGGACGGAGGGAACGAGGGTGCGCAGCGCCTCTTGGAGCAGGCGCTCTAGGTCGGATTTCACGGGGGAACCTGTCAGGACTCGAAAACGAGGCGCAATCTTACCGAATGCCGGCGTCAACCGGAGACTCCGCGCGGCGTTGAATGGGTGCAGGCCTCGAAACCCAGGAGATTTCCCGATGAAGACAACCCTTTCCACCGCCGCGCTGGTGTTGGCCGGCATGCTGGCGGGAACCGCGATGGCCGGCGATCAGCCCCAGGGTGACGGGCCGCGCGGATGGATGAAGGCCGACACCAATGGTGACGGCAAGATCTCGCAGGACGAAGCCGCGGCCCTGCACGACAAGGCGCAAGGAGACTGGTTCGCAAAGACCGATCTCGACAAGGACGGGTTCGTCACGCAGGACGAACTTCGCCAGGCGCGTGAGACCCGGCACGGCGATCGCAAGGGCGAGATGAAAGCGCGCATGGAGCAGCGGTTCAAGGAAGCCGACGCGAACAGCGACGGGCAGATCTCGCTGGATGAGGCGCAGGCCAAGATGCCGAAACTCGCCGAGCGCTTCAACACGCTGGATACCGACAAGAATGGGCTGCTGAGCAAGGAAGAGCTCAAGCGCGGTGGTCCGGGGCGGCAGAAGCCCCAAGGTTGAT
>JBKPPO010000148.1:0-6021 GCA_046733635.1 Pseudomonadota bacterium
CGACGGGCGATCCGGGCTCGTGCCCAGCAGCGAGAAGTACTGCAGCTGCGCATCACCCACGCCGTAGTTGGTGAGTTCCGCCGTGGCGAGACCCGCGTCGTCGAAGACGAGGCCGGCTTGCGCCTGACGGTTCACGTGAACCTGCGAGGACTTGCGCGGCAGCACGTGCCACGGGATCGTGAGGTTGTGATCGCGACCGGTGAACTTGACGTAGCCGTCGTATTCATTCGCGGTCAGCGGTCCGATCGCATTGCCCAGCGAACCCGCGTTCATCTGGTTGTTGCGCAACTTCTCGGAGTTGATCGTGATCCACACCGTCACGTCCGCGCTGCCATTCGCCGGCACATTGATCGTGCCCGGATGCCAGTTCATGGTGATGGCGCCCGTGTCGACGTCGTTCTGGAAACGCTGCGACGGCTGCACCGTGTAACGCTGCGCCCGGTTGGATTTGTTGACCACACGCAGCTTGCGCGTCTTGAGACTGCTCGTCGTGGACTGCTCCACGATGCCCAGGCTCATCGCACCGTGCGTGCTCACACCTTCCGGACCGGTGACGTCGAACACCACGGCCGGCGCGAGCAGCGCGCGGTCCACGCGCACTTCACCGCCACCGATACGCGTGATCGGAGCGAGCTGATCCGGGAACACGGAGCCCGCCGCCGACGGCTGACGCACATCGGGGTTGGCCGTGTTCACGAGGAGCTGCTTGATCTCGGCGTTGGTCAGCGTCGGACGCGCGGCCTTGAGGATCGCAGCGGCGCCCGTGACCATCGGAGCGGCACCCGAGGTTCCACCGAAAGCCGAGACCGCCGTGAATCCACCCGACTGCGCTGAGATCGATGCACCGGGCGCGCCGATCTCGGGCTTCACACGTCCGTCGTCGAAGCGCGGGCCTCGCGAGGAGGTCGACGCCAGCGAGCCGGCGAGCGAGAGCTGGTTGGTGGGCGAGAAGCGCACCACACCGCCCGAGCGGATCGTGTTCGCATCGACCTGGTTGATCATGTACGCCGGAATCGGTTGCACACCGCCACCGAACGCGCCCACGAAGGGCACATCGGCGGTGATGAGGCCGATGATCACCAGCGAGGCGCCCGCCGCGCCCGCGTTGGCAACCTTGAGGCTGAACGAGCAGGTGCCGCGATCGATGAGCACGATCTGGCCTGCGAGTTCACCCGCGGTGAACGGCGTGTTGCCGGCCGCATCGGCGCAACCCACGCGCTTCGCCGCCGTGGCCGGGTAGAACACCGGGCCTTCGATGGTGGTCGTGAGTGGAGCGGCCCAGGACTGGAACACCGCGCCACGATCGCTGACCACCGGAGCGAGCACCGACATGATCTGCAGCGCCGCGGAAGGCACCGCGGTCTGCGCCACGCTCAGGGCCGTGGTCGAAGCACCGGGCGAACCCGTGATGAACTGCTTGTCGGCGCTGTTGCCCGCGGAAGCCACCGTGAGGATGCCGGCCGCGGCGAGGTTGTCCACCGCGAACGACAGGTCGTCGTCGAAGGGCTGGCCGTAGGGTGAACCCAGCGACATGTTGATGATGTCGACGCGATCGGAGAAATCGTCGTCGCCGTTCGGATCGAGCGCGAAGTCCATCGCCTGGAGCAACGCGACGCCGCTGCACGAGGTCGCGGGCTGCGAGCACGCCTTCAGCGCGATGATCTGCGCGCCGGGAGCGACACCGCCGACGCCGGCGATGATGTCCGCGACGTGAGTGCCGTGACCGCCGTTCGTGGTGGCGTCCGGCGCCGGGATCGGGTCCGCATCGGGATTGAGGACATTCGGCGTCGGCCAGGTCTCGCCCACGAAGTCGTAACCGCCGATGACCTTCACGCTGGGATAGAGGCCGTCGTCCGCGGTCGTGGCCGGGTCGTTGACGACGAGATAACCGGTGCCGGCCGGCACGGTCGGAATCGCGGGAAGACCCACGCCGGGAATCGGCGCCCACGCGGCTTCATACGCCGCCTGGGTGCCCGGACCGCCGAGGTTCTTGTGCGTGTAGTCGACACCGCTGTCGATCACGGCGACCTTCACGCCAGCGCCGGTGGCGCCGAGCGACTGGGCCGTGGCCGCGCCGATGTACGGCACGGTCTCGGAGAGATCGAGACGGTAGTCGGACACGCCGACCACGCGCGAGATCGCAGTGTCGTTCGACACCGTTTCCAGATCTTCGCCGTCGACCTCGATGACCACCGCATTCAGCGCGAGCTGGATGCTGGCGATGACGTTGGCGTTCGGCGCGCGCGCGAGCACGCGGCTGATCACCGCGGCTTGTTCGGCCGCGACCTGCGAGCGTGAGACCACGCCGCCGGCTTCGGCGACGCCGGGCGAACGCAGACGTACGAGCACCTGCTGGCGGCCGGAGACGTTCGCGAGACTGGGATGCAGCACCAGCGAACCGTAGCCGGCGCCGACAATCGGCGATTCGAGAGATACCGCAGAGAGACGCGCACCAGTGTCCAGCGTCAACTCGCGCGGTCCTGCAGCCGCGAAAGTCGAAGCAGACAACAGCGCGCTGGCCACGGCCCATTTCAGGCCGTGTCGAACACGTTGACTCTTCATGTGATTAATTCCCCTGAGAACCTGTTATTCCGGATACACGCCGAGCCCAAGTCCTTGTGGACCAGTGCATCGGGAGCGCGGCAGTTCTTCTTGTTGCCGCGAGCAGTGCGCTCCCTCTTCTTATTCGACGGGAACGCACCGTGATATCCAGGACCCGGGTCGACGCTACTCCGCGTCCGGACTTAATTCAATCGCGCGCGATCACGCGATTGAACATAAGGGTTCAGGCTTTCGGCTCTTTTTTCTTGGCCTTCGATGAGGATTTTTTCGCAGCCGCTTTCTTTTTCGCAGGTGTCGATTTCTTTTCCGCTTTGACAGGCGCCGCGTCGGCCGCGTCCGACTTTTGTGCGGACCTGGTTGCGGATTTCTTCGCGGACTTCTTCGCTGCGGCGCCCTCGGCGGCCGGCGTTGCCGCGTCTTTTGCGGGCGCAGCGTTTTTCTTCCGGCCGAATCGGCTGCCGCGCGGCGGTGCGGCGGCGAGCAGTTCGCGGCAAGTCTCGAGGCTGATGGCCTTCGGGTCCGTGTCCTTCGGGATCCGCGCGTTGCGCTTGCCGTCGGTGATGTACGGGCCGTAGCGGCCGTTCAACACCTTGATGTCGTCGACACCGAAGTCCTGGATCAGCCGGTTGGCGTCGGCTTCCTTCTTGAGACGGATGAGCTCGAGCGCGCGCGGTAGTTCGATGGTGTACGGATCGTCGGGCTCCTTGAGCGAGACGAAGCCTTTCGCGGCGAACTGAACGTACGGACCGAAGGGCCCGATCTTGGCGGTGATGGCGTAGCCATCCTCCGTCTCGCCTAGCTTGCGCGGTACCTTGAACAGCTCGAGCGCCTCGGCGAGCTGGATGGTGTCCATCTTCTGGAATTTGCGCAGGCCGGCGAACTTGGGCTTCTCTTCGTCGTCCTTGGTGCCGATCTGCACGAAGGGCCCGAAGCGCCCCATGCGCACGCTGACCGGTTTGCCCGAAACCGGGTCCTTGCCGAGTTCGCGAGCCATCGCCACTTCTTCGCGCGACACATTCTTTTCTATGTGCTCGACCTGCTCGATGAAGGGCTTCCAGAATTTCTTGAGCGGCTCGGTCCAGCTTTCTTCACCGCGCGAGACCGCGTCGAGCTCGTCTTCGAGCGCGGCGGTGAAACCGTACTCCACGTACTTGTGGAAATGCTTGGAGAGGAAGCCGCCGACGATCTTGCCGATGTCCGTCGGGATGAACCGGCGGTTGTCCATGTCCACGTACTCGCGATCCTTGAGCGTGGAGATGATGGTGGCGTAGGTGGAAGGACGGCCGATGCCGTGTTCTTCCAGCGCCTTGACCAGCGACGCTTCCGAGTAACGCGGCGGCGGTTCGGTGAAGTGCTGATCGCCGTGTACGTTGAGCAGCGTGACGACGTCCCCTTCGTTCATCGCCGGCAGGATGCGGTCGTTCTCGTTCTCGGGCTTCGAGTCGTCGACGTCTTCCTGGTAGACGGCGATGTATCCGGGCTTCACGAGCGTCGAGCCATTGGCGCGCAATACATGGCGTCCGGTGCCGTTGCCGTCCTGCTTGCTTGGCACCATGTCCACGGCGACGGTATCGAACAATGCATGCGCCATCTGCGACGCCATGGCGCGTTTCCAGATCAGCGAATACAGCTTGAACTGGTCGGGATCGATCTTGCCCTCGAGCCGCGAGGGCAGGATGGCGGCGGACGTCGGGCGGATGGCTTCGTGCGCTTCCTGTGCGTTTCGCGACTTGGTCTTGTACACGCGCGGTTCTTCGGCCACGGCCTCCTTGCCGTATTCCTGTGCGATGACCTGGCGCATCTCGTTCACCGCGTCCACGGCGAGATTGACCGAGTCCGTACGCATGTACGTGATGAGACCGATGCTGCCTTCGCCGAAATCCACGCCCTCGTAGAGCTGCTGTGCGAGACGCATGGTGCGCTGGGCGGAATAACCCAGCTTGCGCGCCGCTTCCTGCTGCAGCGTCGAGGTGGTGAACGGCGGCGACGGATTGCGCCGGCGCTGCTTCTTGTCGATGGACAACACGTGCAGGAAGCCTTGCGCGGCGTCGTTCAGCGACTTCTCGACGTCACGCGCCGAGCCTTCGTTCGTGAAGCTGAACTGCTCCACCTTCTGGCCGTTGAACTCGATGAGCTTCAGCGGGAAGGTTTGTGTGCTGTGCTCACCTTCGGCTTCGAGCGTCCAGTATTCCTGGGGCTTGAACGCCAGGATCTCTTCTTCGCGCTCGCAGATCATGCGCAACGCCGGGCTCTGCACGCGGCCCGCGGACAGCCCCCGCCGCACCTTCTTCCAGAGCAGCGGCGAAAGATTGAACCCGACGAGGTAATCCAGCGCGCGGCGCGCCTGCTGGGCGTTCACGAGGTCGAGCGAGAGATCGCGCGGCTCGGCGACGGCCCGCTGCACTTCGCCCTTGGTGATCTCGTAGAACACCACGCGCTTGACGTCCTTGCCCTTGAGCTCCCCACGCTCTTCGAGCAGCTCGCGCAAATGCCAGGAGATGGCTTCGCCTTCGCGGTCGGGGTCGGTTGCGAGATACAGCGCCTTGGATTTCTTGAGCGCCCGGGCGATCGCGTCGACGTGTTTCTCGTTCCGCTCGATGGACTGGTAGCTCATCTTGAAGTGCTTGTCGGGATCGACAGCGCCTTCCTTGGGAACCAGGTCGCGGACGTGGCCGTAGGAGGCGAGGACTTCGAAGTCCTTGCCGAGATACTTCTTGATGGTCTTCGCTTTGGCGGGAGACTCGACGATTACAAGGTTGTCGGCCATCAGTTCGGTAACGCGTCCGTGTCGTCGAATACGAGGTCTTCCATGCGAGCGCAGGCCTGTTCCTGGCCGGGCTGGCTCGAAAGGACCATGAGGACCAGCCACTTGAGGCGGTCGATGTCTACTTCATCCCCGTCGAGCGCCACGAGGCGGTCGATGACGATCTCCCGCTGCAGCGCCGAAAGGATGCCTTGCTGTTCGAGCTGCAGCAGGTACCCGCGGCAGTCCGTGGAGATGTGTTCCAGCTCTTCTTCAGAGAAGAGGCGCATCGCGCGCGAGGACATGTCGGGCCGGGAACGCTCACCCGCGAGATCCGCGAGCCAATCGAGCGCGCGCTCGACGTTGTGGCGGCCGAATCCGGCGCGCTCGAGATCCGCGGCCAGGGTTTCGCGTTCGGGTACTTCCGGGACTTCAGCCAGCATGTACTGGTCGAACACGTAAATAAGAATGTCTAAAACGCTTCCGGTCATGCTGTCGCCGGTGATCAATTGCATTGCTCCGCAATGCGGCTGTATCGGCCACCGGGGTGCGGCGCCACGTGTCCTCCGAGCTCCAGGATGAGCAGCATCGAGGTGATCGATTCGCTGTTCAGACCCGTGCGTTCGATCAGGGTGTCGACGCTGGCCGGCTCGAAGGCGAGCGCATCTAACAGGATTTTGTATTCCTTGTCCAACAGGGGGCCGTCCGCCGGGCCG
>JBKPPO010000149.1:0-11590 GCA_046733635.1 Pseudomonadota bacterium
GCGCTGGTCAAGGCGCGGCGCGCGGTGCTCGCGCGCAAGTCACCGGACTGGGCGGACTACGTGCATTACGGCGATGCGGAGTTCCGGTTGAAGGCTCGCTGAGGGAGGCGCGTCCCCGTTTTCAAGAAAACGAGGAATGTCCCCATCATTTGAGCCAGCGGTTCAGCCACCCGATGTTGCTGCGCATGCGGTGCACGAGGTAGCTAGGTACCGTGAGGCCGTGGTTCTCGCCCGGATAGACGATGAGTTTCGTCGGCACTCCGCGCGTCTTGAGCACCTGGTACATCTGCTCGGCGCCGACGCAGGGCACGTTGTCGTCCTCGGCAGCGCACTGGAACAACGTCGGCGCGGTGATGCTCTCGGGCTTCAGAAATGGATAGGCCAGTTTCTTCCAGACCTCGAAGTTCTCCCAGGGGGTGCCCAGCTCGAAGATGTATTCGCGCACGTACTGGTCCACGCCGAAGGTCGCGAGCACGTTGGCGACGCCCGCGCCCGAGATCGCCGCGCGGATTCGCTTGTCGCTCGCGATCATGTAGTCGGTAAGGATGCCGCCATAGCTCCAGCCTTCGATGCCGATGCGGTTCGCGTCGCCGATCCCGGCGTCGATCACGTGGGTGATGCCGGCGCTGATGTCCTGCGCGTCGAGGTTGCCCCAGTCGGCGTAGATCGCGCGCGAGAAATCGAAGCCCCGGCCGGACGAGCCGCGAGGATTGATCGCGAGCACGGCGTAGCCCGCCGCGGCGTACAGCCGGGCCGGAAGATTGAACTCGTGGCTGTGCTGGTAGACCGGGCCACCGTGGATGTCGGCGACGACGGGATGACGTTCCGCAGCGCTGCGATTGGCCGGCAGCGTGACGAAGCCGTGGATCTCCGCGTCACCGCTTGCGAAGGCGATGTCGCGAACCTCGCCCTTCTCCCGCTCCGCGGTCCAGGCGTTGTGATGCGTGAGCTGCCGCCGCGAATCCATCGCGAAGAGTTCGGAAGGCGTGTCGACGTCGGTCTCGAGCAGCACCACGCGCCCGTTGGCCGCCACCGCGAAGTCATGACCGAAGCGTTTGCCCGAGCTCAGGTATTCGATCTTGTCGCCGGTGATCCTCGCGAGCCAGGTGTCCCGATCCTGCTCGATGAGCGTGAGGATCGATCCGTCCGCCGCGAACTTGGGGAAGTAGAACCAGCGATCGATGCGCGCCGGACGCGTGACTTCCCCGGTAGTGAGGTCTGCGACCGAGAGCTGCGACGGCGCGTAGTAGATCCACTTGTCTTCGCCGCCTTCGAGCCACAGCAGGCGCCTGGAATCGGCGGACCAGGACGGTCGCGCGCTCCAGTCCGGATCCCCGTCCGCACCCGCGAAGGTGCTGACCTTGCGCGGCTCGCCGGCCTCCGCGGGTTGCACGAAGATCTCGTAGTTCGAGTCACGATCGGTGTCGCCGCGCTCCTTTGCCGTGTATGCCAGCGACTTGCCGTCGGGCGACCATACCGGGAACCAATGATCGCGCTCACCCTGCGTGAGCTGCCGCGCTTTGCCGCTCGACAACTCCACGATGAAGAGCTGCTGCGTGCGATCGTCCAGATAGCCATTGCCGTCGCGCTTGAAGAGGAAACGCTCCGTCTCGATGGGCGGCGGGTTCTCTTCTTCATTGCCCACGGTGCGGCCGACGTTGGCGACCACCACGGCCCGTCTGCCATCGGGCGAGAGATCGAAGTCACTGATGCCGCCCGGGATCTTCGTCACCTGGCGCCCGCTGCCGCCGTTCGCGGATATGCGCCAGAGCTGGGTGATCTCGTCCTTTCCCGCGTCGCCGAGGAAGTACAACGATCTGCCATCGGCACTGAATCGCGGCTGCCACTCGCTGGACTTCGGCGTGCGCGTGAGCTGCCTGGGCTTGCCGCCGCTCCACGGAACGGACCAGAGGTCGCTCGTCGACTTGTCGCTCTTCTTGTCGTTGCGCGAGACCGTGTAGGCGATGTGATCGCCCGAGGGCGAGAACGTGGGTTCGGAGACGGACTCGAGCAGATAGTAGTCGTCGAGCGTGAACGGCGTGGCCGCCGCCAGCGATGCCGGCAGCGCCGCCAGCGCCGCGATGACGAGAATGGCGCGACTCATCGAGTCGCGCCGCCGAAGTTCATGCGCGCACCCGCGTAGAAATAGCGCCCCATGGCCGACACGGGATAGGAGCTGTAACCGAACTCGGGTTTCTGGTCGAAGAGGTTGTTGACGCCCGCATACACGTTCACCTGGTCGGTGACGTCGAAGGCCGCGCTGAAGTCGTGGTCCCACTTCTGCTTGATGTCGAAGTAGCGCGACTCGGTGTAGTCCGGATCGCCTGCGAGCGTCTCGCGGGTCCAGCGATCCGTCTTGCCATACCAGTTGATGCCGTAAGCGAGCGTCAACGGGCCCTTCTCCCAGGTCAGATCCAGCGTGCCGGAGAACTTGGGGAAGTATTCCTCGCCGAGATCGTTGTCCAGGTCCGCGCCGGGAGTGGCGATGAACTCGAGCCGGTCGAGATAGCCGCCCACCAGCTGCACGCGGAAGGCGCCGCTGTTCTCCGTGGTCAGTAGATAGTCGACGACCACGTCCAGTCCCGCGGTGCGGAAGCTCGCGACATTGTCGGGCTGCACGGCGAAGCCCACGATGTAGCCCGTGTCCGGATCGCGGGTGATCCCGGCGCAGAACGGGTTCTCGAGCGACGGCTGGTCCACGCAGAGCTCGGCGAGCTCGATGGCTTCGGGCGTATTGATCGCGTCCTCGATCTCGATGTCGTACCAGTCGAGCGCGATGCTCAATCCCGACGCGAACTCCGGCCGCAGCACCACACCCGCAGTCCAGGTCGTCGCGGTCTCTTCGCTGAGATCGGCGTTGCCGCCGAACGTGCCCTCGGTGAACAGGGTGGCTTGCGGCGTGTTCGAAGGCAGGAAGGTCGCAGGATCGATGCCGAGCTCTTCCAGCAATGCCGTGCAGTTCGCCTCGCGCGCGCCCGTGCCATTGTTGAGCTCGTTGATGTCGCAGGGATCGACGATGAAGTTGAACGTGGAGCTCTGCGGCGAGAACAGTTCGGAGATGTTCGGCGCACGCACCGCCTGCGCGTAAGTGCTGCGGAAGGTCAGCGACTTCACGGGCGAATACACCGCGTCCACCTTCCAGGTATTGGTGGAGCCGACGGTGCTGTAGTCGGAAGCGCGGAACGCGGCGCCGAAGGACAGCAGCTTCGCAAACGCGGCGTCCTCGAGCACCGGGAGATTGACCTCCGCGAACAACTCCGTGACGTCGAAGCTGCCACGCGAACGCGTGATCGGCCCCACCCACGTGAGGCCGTCCTGGATCTCCTGCGCAGGATCGGAATCGCTCTTTTCCTTGCGATACTCCGCGCCCACGGCGAAGCCGATGGGCCCGCCCGGTAGTTCGAGCGCGTCGCCGAAGTTGCCGGAGAGCGATCCGGAGACGACCTGCTGCGTGACCTTGCTGCGCGAGACGCTGTCGGTGGCCACGAAGGCGAGCGCGGAAGGATCGCGCACGCTCTCGCCGAAGATGTTGTAAGGCACGCAGCCTTCGATGCCCGATCGGCACACGGGCCGGCCGCTGTCCGGATCGCTGATGACGTCGATCGCGGCCAGCCAGTTCTCTTCGATGCGATTGTTCTCCTGGACGAACCGGCTTCGGGTTTCGCCGTGAACGTATGAAACTTCGAAGTCGACGTTCTCGCTGATCCGCCCGTTGGCCGCCAGCACACCGCGCATCGTCTCGCGAACCGCGTCTTCGGCATTGATGCCGAGGTCGTAGTTGTCGCGCGTGACCAGCACTCCATCGGGCGTGTCCGGATCCTCGAACCACGCCGCCGCCGCGCCGGGCACGATCGCGTCGCGGATCTCGTCGGGCATGAACGGATTGTCGGGCGTCATGAACAGGTAGAAATCGTACGTGGGCTGCGAGAGCGACCGCGCATGCGAGCGCACGTACTTGCCTTCGGCAGAGAGCGTGAACGAGTCGCTCACGTCGAAGTGCGTGAACACGTTGACGAGATGGCGATCGAGCTCGGGGAAGAGATCGCCCTGGTACCCATCCACCGGCGTGCTTGAGCCGCCCTGCGTATAGCCGCCCGAGTTCTCGAGCACGAAGCCGCGGTCGTAGACGCTGCCGGTGCCTTCGAAATCCGCGAGCAGGTCGAAGTCCACGTCGACCGCGCCCATCGTCGCGGTATCCGCGTAACGCACGTCGTTGTAGCGCACGAGATCGGGCAGGCCCGGATCGTCGTTGAGGTCATCCTGGTTCTGGTAGAAGTTCGCCGAGCGCGGCGGGCGCAGATAACCGCGGTCCTGGTCGGACACGCGCTTGTCCTCGCTGAACTCATAGGCTACGGCGATGTTGCCGCGGCCGTCGCTGAAGTTGGTGCCGGCGGTCAGCGCGAGGAAGTTGTTGTTGCCGTCGCCGCGCGCCGAGAGCCCCGTCTGGCCGCGGACGAGCAGTCCTTCGAAGTCCTTGCGCGTGCGGAAGTTGACCACCCCCGACACACCATCCGCGCCGTAGATGGCCGAGGCGCCGCCAGTGAGCACGTCGACGGCTTCGAGCAGATCGGTCGGGATGCTGTCGATGTCGACTGCCGCGGATCCGGCGATGCCCGCCACGTGGCGCCGGCCGTCGACGAGCACCAACGTGCGATCCACACCGAGGTGGCGCAGGTCGAGCAGGTTCAGACCCACCGCGCCGAAGCCGTAGTTGGACCCGGCGGTGAGATCGCCGGTGGTGGAGCCCACGAGAGCCGGAGTCTGCGCGAGGAAATCCGCGAGATCGGTCTTGCCGGACTGGACGATGTTCTCGGCGGAGAACGTGGTGACGGGGTTCGCGAAGCCGAGCTCGCTCTGTTTGATGCGTGTGCCGGTGACGACGACCTCCTCCATCGCCGGCTCGGCAGGAGGATCGCTCTGCTGGGCCGAGGCCTCGGGAGGCGATACCAAAGCGACGAACAGAATACCGGGCGCCAGTCTGACCAGACTCATGTTGCTCCCCTTCGCTGTGCTTTTTGTTCCGGCGAAGGATGTTGGCAAATCCGTGGCGCGTCAATTCGCGGGCATCACGCCCGCAACGGCCCACCCTCCGAGCGCCGACCGCGCCAGAATCCTCAGCGCGCCTGCAGGATCTTCGCCGCGATGTCACCCACGGCCTGACCGCCGCCACTCGGGAACGGCGGCGCCGCGAGCACGCCCGTCGCATCCGCTTTCACGGTGCGCGCCCGGCTCCACTCGCCGTCGCGCGGATCGAACCAGCTCCAGTGGTAGTTAGCGCCCGCCGTGAAGCCGGCGAGCTTCGGGCTCAGCGCCTTGTTCTCGAAATACGCCAGCGCGAAGTCCTTGCCCGGCGTGCGCATGAGGAACGACCAGCCGTCGAGGCCATCCGCGAGCGCGCCGGGAATGCTGCGCGGCTGCAGATCCGTGTTCGCCAGCGTGAGTTCCTGGTAGCGCGCGCCCTCCGAGAGAACGAAATCGCGCAGGTGTTTCATCTGCGCGCCCGATTCGAACCGCAGCGCCGTCCAGATGTGCGGCCGCCAGCCGGCGGGCTCGCCCGTGCTCGTGAGGTCGTACGCCGCGGTGCCATGCACATGGCCTGCGAGCGCGCCCGACAGCACCGAACCGTACATCATCGCGCGCGCGAAGTAGTTGTCGCGCGGCGAGTTCTCGTCGGGAGTCTCACCACCCGGACGATTGATGTTGTGGTTCCACCCCGTGTAGTAAGGCTCGAGATTCGCGGCCGGGAACGGCGGCTCCAGCTTGAACAGCTCTTCGATCGACGCGTAGATCGCGTGATTGCGCGGGTTGTTGCCCACGGTGTGCATGTCGAGCCACGGCGCCTGCGCTGCGTGGCCGAACGCCTTGAATGTGGAGCGGTCGATGAGCGTGGTGTACGGCTGGCCATAGGGCAACGGCCCGTATTTCCGGTGATGGAAGGTGAGCGCCTCGTTGAACTCCTCGGCCGTGAGGCTGAAGTCCTTGGGAATCCAGTCGAGGTGGATGCCGCTGAAGATCAGGTTGTAGGCGCCGTAACGGGCGATCAGGTACTGCACGAAACGCGAGTACGAGGCGTTGAAGTCGAAGTAGCGTTTCCACGAGGGCGCGTTGTCGCGCCGGATGGTCTCGAAAAAGGGGACGAAACCCTGTTCCGAGAGATGACGCATCTTGCGATCCAGACTGGCGAAATACGCGGGATTGATGGCGTCGAAGTTCGCGAGTCCCTCGCGATCCGCGAACACCGCGAACGGCCGGTTGCCCGCTTCGTCGTGCATGTCCTTGCCCGTGGTCGTCGCGCCGTCGGCGGTGGAGATCTTGGCGTTCGGCGCCCAGTGGCCGAACTTCTCCCAGGCGTTGCGCAGGAACACGCCGTCCTTGTTCGCATAGGTGGCGCCGCGCTCGTCGGCCGCCCAGTTGGGAAAGGCCGCAATGAAGGAGACGGAGTTGTAGCCATGACGTTTGCGCCAGGCCACGGCCTCCTCGAAGCTGATGCCCTCGGCCGGCACGTAGTCCGGCGCGGCGCGCGTGCCCTTGAACGGCAACCGCCACGTCGAAGCTGCCAGCCAGGTATCGCCGACGAGGAAGAACGGCGAGCCATCGGCGTATTGCAGGGCATGGCCGTTCTGCGTGGCGCGCACGAAACCGCGGCGATTCGGGTTCTGCTCGATGTCGGCTGGCTTCCAGGCCACTGCCCGGAACTTGCCCGTTCCTGCAAGGCCTGCATCGCCATTGCTCGATCCCACGCGCCAGGTCCACTCGCCGGGCTGGGTCGCGACGATTCGCACCTTGAACACGCGGCCGCCATCCCAGAAGCCGTACACGCGCTTGCGGAAGCCGGGACCCTCGAGCTCCACCCAGCACTCCACTTCCACATATGGGTTGGCGTAGTCGCGCGCGGTCGCCAGCCTGATTTCCTGGACCTCCCAGACCGGGACTTCGCCGGACTGCAGGCGGGCCTGGGCGGTGGGCAGGAACAGCAGGGTCGTCAGGAACAGGAGTATGTGGCGCATGCGCGAAGACTACAGGGCGATGAAGGCCCAAGGACTTCTACTAACGTTTAACGTTTCCACTAATATTGCGGCCACTCATGGACGCCATCCTCGCTCTCCTGTCCGATCCGCAGGTCTGGATCGCCTTCCTCACGTTGACCGCGCTCGAGCTCGTGCTCGGCATCGACAACATCATCTTCATCTCGATCCTGGTGGACAAACTGCCGCCGGTGCAGCGTGAGCGGGCGCGCAAGATCGGCCTGTTCCTCGCGATGTTCATGCGTGTAGGACTGCTGCTGATCCTCTCGTGGATCGTGGGCCTCACCGCGCCGCTGTTCACGGTCATCGGTGAGGAGATATCCGGGCGCGATCTCATCCTGATCGCGGGCGGCATATTCCTGGTGTGGAAGTCCACGAAGGAAGTCCACCAGCTCACCGAAGGCGAAGAAGGCCACGCCTCCGCCAAGGTGAAAGCGAGCTTCGGCGCGATCATCCTGCAGATCATCGTGATCGACATGGTGTTCTCGCTCGACTCCATCATCACGGCCGTCGGCATGGTGGACGAAGTGTCGGTCATGATCGCCGCCGTGATCGTCTCGGTCGGTCTCATGATGGTGTTCGCCAAGTCGATCGGCGACTTCGTCTCGGCCCACCCCTCGATCAAGATGCTCGCGCTGTCGTTCCTTCTGGTGGTCGGCGTCATGCTGGTCGCCGAAGGCTTCGAACATCACGTGCCGAAGGGTTACATCTACTTCGCGATGGCGTTCTCGGTGGCCGTGGAGATGCTCAACATCCGCGCGCGCAAGAAGCGAGCGAAGGCGGCGGAACCGGTGCAGCTCCACCAGCCCTACGAAAAGAGTTAGGCCACTCGCAATCTTGAAACGCGGCCGCGCGCACCCACGATCGGGCGCGCGCGCCTTCGCGCGGGGAGTCAACGATGTTTGGAATACTGCGGCTGTTCGCAGTCATCTGGATCTTCGGCTTCATCGTGCTGGCGCTGGCAGCCACCTCGAGCTACCTGTATTCGGAAGAAGCCCAGCCCGAGCGCTCGAAGCGCTGGCTGGCCCGGCTGCGCATGTCACTGATCTGGCCGGTCGCGGTGTTGTCACGCGGCGGACGCGCGCGCCTGCGTCGCGGCTAGAACAGCGTCGCCGCAAGAATCTTTTTTCCTGGGAGGGAGAATCATGGCTGTGCATTCCATTTTTCGAGGCAACAACACTCCGGGTAGTGGTAGTGGCAGTGGCGGCGGCGCCGGCCTGCCGGTCAAGACAGTCCTGACCTGGGCGGTCATCGCCATCATCGCCATCGTGGTGCTGAGCGTTGCCGGCTGCGGCATCAAGGTCGTCGATACCGGCCAACGCGGCATCAAGACGCGATTCGGCGAGGTGGTGTCGGAGTCGCTGCCCGAAGGCCTGTATTTCTTCAATCCCATCACCAGCAGCATCGTGGAGATGGAGACGCGTCTGCAGCGCATCGACGGCGAGACGGCTTCGTACACCCGCGACGTGCAGCAGGCCGACATCAAGTACTCGCTCAACTACCGACTGCAGCAGAATGCCGCGCACATCATGTATCGCGACGTGGGGCGTGAGTGGGAAACGCGGCTGATCCCGCAGGTGGTGCTGGGCACGCTCAAGGAGGTCGTGGGCAAGTGGGACGCGGTGGACCTGATTTCCAATCGCGACAAGGCGGCGACGACGGCGTTCGAGCAGATCCGCAGCAACCTCGCTGAGCGCAACGTCGAGGTGACGCGCTTCGAGATCACGGATATCTCGTACACGCAGGAGTTCGAGAATTCGGTGGAGCAGAAGGTGATCGCGCAGCAGAAAGCGATCGAGGAGCAGAACCGCACCAAGCAGATCGAGGAGCAGGCGCGGCAGAAGGTCCTGTCCGCCGAGGCCGAGGCGAAGTCGATCCAGATCCGCGCGCAGGCGCTGGAGCGAAACGCCAAACTCGTGGAGTGGGAAGCCGTGCAGAAATGGAATGGGGTGTTGCCGCAGTACATGCTGGGCAGCGGCGCGACGCCGTTCATCAACCTCAATCCGAAGGACTAGTTCGGCCATGGCGGCTCCCGCGCTGATCTTCGATTGCGATGGCGTGCTCATCGACAGCGAGTACCTCGCGAGCCGCGTCGAATCCGAGTTGACCGCGGACCTGGGCCTCGCGCTGACACCCGCCGAGGCCCATGCCTTGTTCCTGGGGAAGACCGTGGATGGCGTGCTCGATGCCATCGCGGCCCGGACCGGAACGCGGCCGGGCGCGGCATGGGTCTACAACTGGGCGTTCGCCACCGCGCACGCGTTCCATCGCGAGCTCAAGGTGATCGAACATCTGCGGGATGCGCTGGAAGGTTTCCGCGCGCGCGGACTGCGGATGGCCGTGGCGTCGCAGTCGTCGCTCGCGCGCGTGAGGTTCTCGCTCGAGGTCACCGGGCTCGCACCGCTGTTCGACGAACACGTGTACGTCACTTCGATGGTCGCGCGGCCGAAGCCGGCGCCCGACATCTATCTATTCGCGGCGGAGAAGCTGGGCGCAAAGCCGTCGGATTGCGTGGTGATCGAGGATTCGCCGGCCGGCGCGGCGTCCGCTCTGGGCGCCGGCATGCGGGTGATCGGCTACGCGCCGGCGGAGACGCACGCGGCGATGAGCGCAAGCGGAGCGACGGTGATCCGCTCGATGATGCAGCTGCCCGGGGCCATCGCGTGAAATGGGGTCACTCCCCATTACCCCACTGACGAGATGATCTGCGCGCGCTGCTTCGCGGTCGGCAGCTCACCCAGTCCGGCGCCGAGATTGTCCGCGAGATTGCGGATCTTCCCGGTGGCGGGGATCACGCAAGTCACGGCCGGGTTCGCGATCACGAACTTCAGGAAAACCTGCGCCCAGCTTCGCGCGCCGAACTCCGCGGCCCACGCGGGCAGCGGTTTCCCCTGCACGCGCGTGAACAGATTCCCGTCTTCGAAGGCGCGGTTGATGAGCACGGCCACACCCTTGTCCGCGCACAGCGGCAGCAGCTTCTTCTCCGCCTCGCGCGTGACCACCGAGTAGTTGAACTGCACGAAATCGATCTTCTCGCGCTCGATCACCGAGATCAGATCCGGATAGGAACTCGTGGTGTAGTGCGTGATGCCGATGTACTTGATCCTGCCTTCGGACTTCCAACGCCGCAGCGTCTTCAGGTGCACGTCGAGATCCACGAGATTGTGGATCTGCATGAGCTCGACGCGCTTGCGCTTGAGCAGCGCCATCGAGCGCTGCATCTGCTCCACGCCTTTCTGCTCGCCATGGCCACCCGAACCCGGCGTCCATACCTTCGTGGCGATGAACGCCCGGCCCTGTTGCTCGGGCGTGAGCAGATCACCGAGCACGCCCTCCGCCGTGGAGTACATCGGCGATGTATCGATGAGGGCGCCGCCGGCGATGAAGAATCCCTTGAGGACCTCGCGCAGCGGCTCGCGCACCGACGCCTCCGCACCGACTTCGAACGGTCCCGAGGTGCCCAGCCCGATCGCGGGCAGCATCTCGCCGCTCGACGGGATCTTGCGCAGGAGTTGTTTGCCGGTGGGCACCGCGGCGCCGCTCGGAAAATGTTCGTGTGGATAGCCGATGTCGTGCGCCGATGCCGCCGTGGCGGCCGCGCCGCTCAGCGCGAGAAAATTCCTGCGATCCATGTGTCCTCTCCCGGATGCCGCTTGTCAGATGATGGAGGGATCCGCGCCCACGACGGCCTCACTACCCACGGCGATGATCCTCTCCAATCCCAACACCTGCGGCAGGATCTGCGTGGCGTAGAAGTGAGCCGTCGCGAGCTTGCCCTCGTGGTACTCGCGATCGACGCCCGCCGCCAGCTTGCGCGAGGCGATGTCGGCGCTGCGCGCCATCAGCCAGCCGCCGATGGCGAAGCCGCAGAACTTGAGGAAGGGCACGGACACGGCCATCGCCCGGTCGGGTGACGTCGCCAGCGCGGCGAGCAGCACATCGGCCGACTTGCCCAGGCGCGTCAGCGCATCCTGCGCCGCCTCACGTGACAGCGCCACGGCCGGGGCATCGCCGCCGATGGAACCCAGCGAGGCCTGCATTTCTTCGATGAAGGCGCGCAACGCGGCGCCGCGATCGCGGCCGAACTTCCGGCCGATGAGATCGTTCGACTGGATGCCCGTCGTGCCTTCGTAGATCGCGGTGATGCGCACGTCGCGCAGTGTCTGCGCAGCGCCCGTCTCCTCGATGTAGCCCATGCCGCCGTGCACCTGGATGCCGGTGGACGCCACCTCGATGCCGCTGTCCGTGCAGAAGCCCTTCACGATGGGGATCAGCAGATCGCCCCGCGCCTGCGCCGCGGCGCGCACAGCTTCATCGGGATGTGCGCGCCCCAGGTCGAGCTGGTGCGCGGCGTACAGCGCCATGGCGCGCGAGGCTTCGACCGTCGCCTTCATGCCCAACAACATGCGCTTGACGTCGGGGTGACCGATGATCGGCGCGGGAGAAGAGCTGGTTCCGAGCGAAGCGGAACCCGCCACCTTGGCGACGGGCACGGGCGGCTTGCCCTGCACACGCGTGCGCGCCCATTCGGCCGCCTGCTGGAACGCACGCTCGCCCTGGGCATA
>JBKPPO010000150.1:0-3838 GCA_046733635.1 Pseudomonadota bacterium
GTGTACAACGCGCTCTTCATGCAGGGTTATACGGCGCGGGCCACGTGAGTGGATGCGCGGAAATCGTCGACGGCCCACTCGCCGCTGACCACGCCGTCCTCATGGAAGCCGTAGCGCCAGTACGCGCCACAGTAGAACGTGCGATTCACGCCGCTGATTTCGGCGCGGCGCTTCTGCGCGGCGACGCCGCGCGGTGTGTACACGGGGTGGTGATAGGTGAAGGTATCGATGACTTTCGCGGGATCGATGTCGCGCCCGCGATTGAGCGTCACGAGGAACTTCACGGGGGCGTCCAGCGACTGCAACACGTTCATGTCGTACGTGAGCGCGGCCGGTTCGCGCGCCGCGGCGTCCGCGAGCAGGTGATAGTTCCAGGCGGCCCGCGCCAGCGGTGTCCGCGGCAACATCCGTTCGTCCGTGTGCAACACGGCTTCGTTGAGTTGATAGGGAAACGCACCCAGTATCTCTCGCTCGGCGGGCGAGGGATCCTGCAACAGCCGCAGGGCCTGATCGCTGTGGCAGGCGATGAACACCTGGTCGTAGCGCTCCGCGCCGGCCGCGGTCGAGATCGTGACGCCCGCCGCATCGCGCCGGATCGCCGTCACTGGCGTGTTCAGCCGGACGTGCAGCGGAGCGGCGAGCTTGCGCATGTATTCGCGTGACCCGCCGTTCACGACCTGCCAGACCGGGCGGTTGTCCACGTTGAGGAAACCGTGGCGATCGAAGAAGTCCACGAAGAACCGCGCCGGAAAATCCAGCATGCCGCGTTCCGTGGCCGACCAGATGGCCTTGCCCATGGGCACGATGTACTGCTCGCGGAAAGCGCGCGAGTACCCGTTGGCCGCGAGGTAGTCGCTCAGCGTGATCGAATCGTCCGTGCCCGCGAGCAGCCCGCGCGACTGCTTGTTGAATCGCAGGATGTCCGTGAGCATGCGGATGAACGAGGGCCGCAGCGCGTTCCGGCGCTGCGCGAAGAGGGTGTTCAGCGAGGTGCCGTTGTACTCGAGCCCGCTGCGTTCATCGCGCAGGCTGAAGCTCATGTTCGAGTCCTGGAACGGAACGCCCAACTCGTTCAGGAGGGCGATGAAGCGGGGATAGGTCCAGTCGTTGAAGACGATGAAGCCGGTGTCGACCGCGTAGTCGCGGCCCTGCCAGTGGACGTCACGAGTGTTCGTGTGGCCCCCGACATGGGCGCCCGCTTCGAAGACGGTGACGTCATGCTCCCGGTGCAGGCGCCAAGCGGCGACCATCCCCGAAACCCCAGATCCCACGACGGCAATCCGCATCCCACACCCGCAATTGACCGAACTCCCGAGACTTTACGGGAGTTCGGGCAAAACGGATGCGTGGAATGTGGGGTGCGCCTTACGGCGGCGGAAGTGGCTTGATGCGCCGCGGATGATGGTCCCGCATGGAGACCGGCACGGGCTTGAGATCCCAGATGATTCCCATCCACGACATGACCTTGAGCAGGTAGTAGGTGATGTCGATCTCCCACCAGTAGAAGCCCTGTCGAGTGGAGGAGGGATAGTGGTGATGGTTGTTGTGCCAGCCCTCACCGAGCGTGATCAGCGCCAGGAACCAGTTGTTGCGGCTGGAATCGCCGGTCTTGTACCGCTGCTTGCCGAAGACATGCGACAGCGAGTTGATCGTGTAGGTGCCATGCGAGCACAAGACCGTGGAGACGAAGAATCCCCAGATCAGCATCTGCCAGCCATTGGTGCCGAGTTCGGGCGCCCAGGTCTCGAGACCCTTGCCGAGGAAGAACAGACCCACGGCCAGCATCACGGGAATGATGATGTCGAAGCGGTCGAGCCAGCGCAGCTCGGGATAATTCATGAGCTCGCGCACACGCTTGAGGTCGGGCGCGAAGCCCTTCTTCATCAGGAACCAGCTCATGTGCGCACGCCAGAAGCCATGCTGGATCGGGGAGTGCGCGTCTTCCTTCTTGTCGGAGTACTGATGGTGATCGCGGTGATGGGCCGCCCACCAGATGGGACCGCGCTGCACGGCCGAGGAACCGAGGACGCCCATGAGGAACTGGGCCACGCGCGAAGTCTTGAAACTCTTGTGCGAGAAGTACCGGTGATAGAAACCGGTGATCGCAAACATGCGGATGAAATACAAAGCCGCGCAGACGATCAGCGCGATGGGGCTCCAGCCGACCACCAGTACGAAGGCGCACGCCGCGTGCATGAGCAGGAAGGGCAACGTGCGGACCCAGTCGATGCTGTCCGTACCATCATGGCGTTCCTGAGCATCGAAGGTCTGCGACTTGCTGGTGTCGAACCAGTGCAGGAGGGCACGGCCGATACGAACCAGAGGATTGCCATGGTTTGGTTGCGCGGACAGGGCTTGCTGCTCGGAACTCATTGACGAAGAAATCTCCTTGAAGGGGTTACGTCGGCGGCCGGGTCCGTGGATTCTCGCCGATTAAGGCAAATGCGTCAGCGCGAAGTCTGGGACTTCGCGCCGACGCATGCCTTGACCGAGTTGGCGTTAGCGCGCGTCGCTGACCTGGCTGATCGACGCGTTGCTCAGCGCAGCAATACGCTCCTCCAGCGGCGGGTGGCTCATGAACAGACGCTGCCAGCCCTGCGGTTTGCCACTGCGGATGCCGAAGGCCTGCATCTTCTCGGGCAGGTCCGTAGGGGAATGCACCCGCTTCAGCGCCTCGAGCGCGCCGATCATCGAGTTCGTGCCCGCGAGATACGCGCCGCCCGAATCCGCGCGGAATTCACGCTTCCGCGAGAACCAGGCCACCACCATGCCGGCGAGGATGCCGAGCACGAGTTGCGCCACGATGACCGTCATCATGTAGCCGATGCCCGTGCCTTCGCGCTCGTTCTTGAGCAGCACGCGATCGACGATGAAGCCGATGACGCGCGCCAGGAAGAACACGAAGGTGTTCATGACGCCCTGGATCAGCGTGAGAGTGACCATGTCGCCATTGGCGACGTGCGCCACCTCATGGCCCAGCACGGCTTCCACTTCGTTGCGGCGCATGTGGCTCAGCAGGCCAGTGCTCACCGCCACCAGCGCATTGTTCTTGTTCGCGCCCGTGGCAAAAGCATTCGGGTCCGGCGAATCGAAGATGCCGACTTCGGGCATGCCGATGCCGGCGGTTTCCGCCTGTTTGCGCACGGTGTTCACCAGCCACTGCTCCGTCTCGGTGCGCGGTTCGGTGATGACGTGAACGCCCATGGACGCCTTGGCCATCCATTTGGAGATGAGCAGCGAGATGAACGCACCGCCGAAGCCCAGCACCGCCGAGAACAGCAGCAATGACTGCAGGTTCAGGCCGTTCTGCGTGAGGTACCGGTCGAGCCCGAGCACGGACACGACGATCGACAGCACCAGCATGATCGCGACGTTGGTGGCAATGAGAAGGACTATGCGTTTCATGGTCTTGGAAGAAGCTCCGTTGTTTCCTGCGGGCGAATCTGGCGCCGGCCACCCCGTTTTTCAATGGGCCGGGCTCGCTATAACTAGCCTTGCAAATCAGACGCTTAGAATGAAATCCGCCACCACCGAGGCGTCATCCAGTGGCAACGTCAGGCCCCCGTAGCCGGCTAGGTCGGTGCCGGCTGGCGCGGCCACCGCCGCGATGCCGGCCTCCGCCAGTGCCAGAGGCGACCCGGGGCCCCGGAACACTTCGACACGCCGGAGCCATTCGAGTTGCTTGAATCCTTCGACGAGCACCACGTCGACCGGCCGAAGCTGTCCCAGGAGGATCTGGAGGCTGGCGGGCGCGGATGAGGCGGCGATGCGGGCCCACCCTGAATCCGAGGCCACGATGACCTCGGACGCCCCGGCCAGCCGATGGCGATGGCTGTCC
>JBKPPO010000151.1:0-7386 GCA_046733635.1 Pseudomonadota bacterium
GCCTACTACCGAAGCCTCATGGCGGGTACGCCTGACCTGCATATAGCGTCGATCGGACCGGCACGGCACTTCGTGATGTTCGATCAGCCGCGGAAATTCAATGAGGTGCTGGCCGACTCCTTGTCGCGGCTGCTCGAATCACCGGCGAAATGAAGTAGCGCTATCGGCAACACCCACTGACGAAGAAGCCCATGGAGGCTCGCGGACGTCAAAGTCTGCGCGGCGGATCAGACTTGCCGGGGAGTCAAACCGGCGCCGCGCGAGGAACTGTGTTCTTTCGCGAAACCCGCTCGGTTGCCACGGCCGGCGGGCGCACCGACAGCACGAGTTCTTCGCACACCGCCGGCAGCTCCAGCAGCAGCGAGGCGACATCGTCACGGCGCACGGGCCGCGCCAGTAGATAGCCCTGCAGCGACATCGGACCGATCCGCAGTAGTTCGGCGAACTGCTCGCTGCGCTCCACGCCTTCGGCCGTCACGGCGAGACCGAGCTCGCTGCACAATCCGATGGTGGCTCGCGCGATCGACGCCGATCGCGGGCTGCTGTCCATGCGCGCGATCAGGCTGCGATCGAGTTTCACGCGGGTGAGTGGCAGCTGCTCCAGAGACGACAGCGACGAATACCCCGTGCCGAAGTCATCGAGCGCGATCGCCACGCCCATGGCGCGCACTTCGGTGAGCGCTCGGATCGTCGCGCGGCCCGTCTGCAACACGGACTCCGTGAGCTCGAGCTCGATGCAGCGCGGCGGCAGCCGGAATTCCTCGAGCAGCGTGCGCAGCTTGTCGGTGAATCGCAGATCCAGGAACTGCCGCGGAGAGACGTTGATGGCCACACGCGCCTCGGGCCAGAGACCGTGGTGCCAGCCGGCAGCCGCCTCGATCGCCGCGCGTAACACCCAATCATTGATCTCGCTGATGAGCCCGGATTCCTCCGCCACCGCGATGAAGTCCGCGGGACACTGCAGCGTGCCGTCGGGCAGCCGCCAGCGGATCAGCGCTTCCACCGCGCCGACTTCGAAAGTCCGCGAATCGACTTCGGGTTGATAGAAGAGTTCGAACTCGCGCTTCTCGATGGCGCGGCGCAGCCGCTGTTCGATGGCGAACTTGGCCGATGCGGTTTCCAGCAACTCGGGCGTGAACACCGAGAGCTGGCTGCGGCCCAGAGACTTCGCGCTGAACAACGCGGCGTCCGCCGCCTGCATGAGCGCTTCGGCATCCCGCTCGTGATCGGGATAGATGCTCGCGCCCACGCTCACACTGACGATGAGCTCGCGCCCTTCCACCTCGAGCGGCTGCTGGCACGCGGACACGACGGCCTGGCCCGCAGCGAGGATGCTCTCGGTGCTCTCGGCGTCCTCGTGCACGAGCATGAATTCGTCACCGCCGAGCCGGGCGGCGAAGCCGAATGGCGCGGCCGTTTGCTCGAGCCGCTGCGCCAGCGCCGTGAGCACGCGATCGCCGAAGGCATGGCCGAGGCTGTCGTTGAGCGTCTTGAAGTTGTCGATGTCGAGGAAGAATGCGCCGACGCGCCGGCCATTGGATTCGGCGCGGTCGATCGACGCGCTCAGCGCCGCGAACAGTTGCCGGCGGTTGGCGAGCCCGGTCAAGGGATCGCGCTCGGCGAGCGTCTTCAGCTCGCGCGTGCGCTCCTCGACCTTGCCTTCGAGATGCCGCTGCACGTCCTGGTCGATCTGGCGCGCGGCAGTCAGCTGCTGCGCCATCTCGTTGAACGCCTCGCTCAGCTTGTCGAGCTCGCGGATCCCGCCGTGGGGCAGCGGCTGCACCTCGACACCGCGCGCGAGCTGGCCCGTGGCGCGCACGAGTCGACGCACCGGACGCACCACGCTCAGGATCGTGTCCACGCAGATATATGCCAGCAGCGCGAGTACGCCGAGGCTCAGCCAGGCGACGATGACGTGCGATGGGGGTTCCTCCGTCGAATTCGCTGGCGCAGCCATGGCAGTCGCGCCGCCGAGTCGCGCGGGGACGGCTGGCGCGGCAGCGGCCGCGGCCTCCACGGCAGGCGCTCGACTGAGCAATTCTTCGAGGCGTCGCGATTCACGCGTGAATGTTTGCGAGAGCGCCCGGCGTGACGCTTCGGCGCGCATGCCGGTCTGGCGCAGCGCCGATAGTTTGGCGAGATCCGCGCGCATCGCCTGCATCCAGGGTTCGCCCTGGGACCGGCGCAGCGAGTTCTCGCCCGATTGCAATGTGTGCGCGAACGCCAGCTCCGCGGTGTTCAGTTGCGCGAACCCGGAGGAGCCGGCGGCCCCGCCGCGCGCGGTGAATGCGGACTCGATGGCGTCGAGATCGGCGCCCAGCTTCAGCAGGGATTGCCGCGCGACCACACGTCCGAGGATTTTCCACGCGCGGTCGATCGACTCCTGCACGCGCGACCTCATGCCCGAGAGCGTGGCGGAGTATTGCTGGATCGCGCCTCGTTCCTGGTTCACGGCCTGGACCAGCGCGGACGCCGAGCGGCGCTGCGCGCGCACCAGCTTCTGGATGTCGGCGGCCAGCGCGGGCGCGGCGTCGAGTAGTTCGAGATGGGCGTCGGCGGCCTGCGAGAACTCGGCCAGCGCCGCTTCATGACGGACGGCCGACTGCGTGCCGCCGGAATCGATGTGACCGCGAACGACGTTCTCGAGGTTGCGGAGCGCGAGCAGCAGCCGCGTGTGGTCGACGCGCACCGGCTGCGGCGTGACGGCCACGGGCTCGCCTTCCTGCTTGCCCACGGACTGGATCACCTGCTGGGCCAGCACGGCGCCGTTCTTGACGATGAAGTTCGCGGCGGCCGCCAGCACGGCGACGGCCAGGAACGCCACGACCAGGCGCGACGTTATGCTCAGACTGCCGAGCGTGCCCCAGCGTGCGAATCTGGATCGCAGCGGTTGGAGTCCATGGAGCCGCCTGGGCATCGGTGAAGGCTGGGGCAAGAGCGCCCGCAGAAGCGTGCGCAATTCACGTTTTGGTGTAGGCGGAATCCGGGAGCGGGCGATCGCCGAGCCGCAGCTCGAGCCGCGTCCCCGTTTTCTAGGAAACGAGGAATGTCCCCAGCGTCTTGGGGGGCGGCCCGACGAGATCCCACATCGTCCCGTAGAGATCCTTGAACACGGCCACGCGGCCATAAGGTGCATCCAGCGGTCCGCGGACGAACTCCACACCGCGGGATCGATAGAGATCGTAGTCGCGCTGGAAGTCATCGCTGTACAGGAACAGGAACACGCGTCCGCCGGTCTGATTGCCGATGCGCGACTTCTGCTCCTCGTTGGCGCCGCGCGCGAGCAGTAGTTTGGCGCCCTCGCCTGCCGCGCCCGGCGGCTCGATCACCACCCAGCGCTTGTTCTGTTCGGGAACGAAGCTGTCCTCCACGAGCGTGAAGCCGAGCTTGCCCACGTAAAAGGCCAACGCCTCGTCGTAGTCCCGAACTACCAGCGAAATCAGACCCAGACGTTGCTTCATGTTCTTCACCTCGAGGCGTGGCACACTCGCGCGCATGAAATTCTCAGCGCCCGTACCCCGGTTCCGCATGTTCGACGTCGCCAAGGCCAAGGAATTCTACGTGGACTTCCTGGGCTTCACGCTGGATTGGGAGGAGGCCTTCGGCCCCGGCGCGCCGCTGTACCTGCAGCTCTCGCGCGACGCCTGCGTGCTGCACCTCTCGGAGCACTTCGGCGATTGTTGTCCTGGCGGCGCGATCGTCATCCCCGTGGACGACATCGACACCTATCAACAGGGCTTGCTGGCCAAGCAGTACAAGCACGCACGTCCCGGACGCGCGGAGAAGATGCCGTGGGGGGCCCGTGTCCTCACGATCACGGACCCCTTCGGCAACAAGATCACTTTCTCGCAGCCGGTCAGTTCTTGACCGGGCTCAGGCCGCCCCAGGGTTTGAGGCGGTTCAACGCGGGCACGATCGCGCGGCGCATGGCGAGGAAATCCAGCTCGCCTTTCTCGCGATAGATCACCTCGCCCTTCTCGTCGACGATGATGGTGTACGGCAATTCGCCGCGCCAGTTCTTCACCGACTCGAAGGCGTCGTAGAGCTCGTCCTTGTTGGAGCTCGCAAGGATGTAGTTCTTCATCGACGCGTGTTTCTTGGTGAGGAACTCCTTCACCGAGTCCTCCATGTCGGGATATTCCGCGGCGATGGTCACCATCTCGAACGGGCGGATGCGGAAGCGCAGGTGGTGCTCCACGAGCTCGTCGAACTCGGTGATGCAGGGTCCGCACCACGTGGCCCACACGTTGATCATGCGGATCTTGCCGCTGTCCTTGTTGGCGCGGATGGCCTTGAGCGTGGCCACATCCGCCTTCTCCAGCGTCACGGGCTCCGCGGCCCAGCGCGCCTTGTACTTGGCGTACTCGGCCACCTTGTCGGCCCATTTCACCGAGCACCCGAATACGCGCGTCGACGTGACCGGCGGCTCCTTGCCTGCCACCAGCGCATCGAGCGCCACACGCGTGTCGAACTTCGTCGCCGCGGATTCGCGCTCGGCGTCATCGATGCGGCCTTCGAAGCGGAGCTTGCGCGCCTTGTCGAAGATGAACACGTGCGGCGTGGCCACCGGACCCATCTTGTGCGAAAGCTCTTGTTTGGGACCGTCGTCGAGCCAGACGAAGTTGAACTTCTCCTGCTTCGACCGCTCCTTCATCTCCTCGAAGCTGTCGCTGAGATCGCTGTACGCGAGTTCGTCGAGACGCACGGCGTCGGCATGGTTGGGATTGATGGCGACGATGGTCACGCCCTTGCCCTGATAGTCCGTCACCAGCTTCTTGATGCGCTCCTGATAATTCTGGGCCGTCGGGCAGTGCGGGCACGTGAAGATGATGGCGAGGATGTCGGACTTGAAACTCTTGTCCGTGTACGTCTTGCCGTCGACGCCAGGCAGCGAGAACGATGGCAGCGCCGAGCCGATGGGCAGCACCGGCGGTTCGTTGGCCGCGAGCGCAGCACCGGAAACGACGAAGAACAAGGCCGCGGCGAAAACGCGCCGCGCGCGCGTCGAGATGGTCGTGAGCATGATTCCCCCTTCGATACTCAGGACGTTCAGGGTAACCGAATCCGTGGCTTCGAGGCGCGAGGTTCCGAGAGCGCCTCGATGAGCGCGCGCACGCGCGGCGGCACCATCCGCGTTCCCGGGTACACGACGTTGATGGGTAACGGCGGCGCCCGAAAGTTCCGGAGCACTTCGACCACACGTCCTGCGCCGATCGCATCGACGACCATGTAGTCCGGAACCTGCACCAGCCCCATGGACGCGACCGCAGCTTCGACCAGAGCCTCGCCATCTCCGAGCCGCAGCCGCGAAACCGGCTGCAATTCCACGTTCACGCCATCGACCGCGAATTGCCACGGCCGATCGCGTCCGCTCGTGGGCTGACGGAACACCACCGTGTCATGACGTTCGAGATCGTAGGGTGAAGCCGGCATACCCCGCTTCTCCAGGTAGGCCGGACTCGCGACCACTACGAGGTACTGCTGCCCCACGTTGCGTGCGACCAAAGTCGAATCCGTGAGCGCACCGACACGAACCACGGCATCGAGACCCTCCTTGACGATGTCGGCGAAACGATCGGAGAGCCGCGCCTCGATCGTGAGGCCGGGATGACGCTCTAACAACTTCGCGAGCACGGGCACGACGACGCGCTTGCCGAAGGTCAGCGGCGCGTCGATTCGCAGCGTCCCCGTGGGTTCGCCGCGCGCGCCGGCCGCGAACGACTTGAGCAACTCCACCTCGTCGAGGATGCGCTGGCACTGTTCGAACAATCGTTGGCCATCGGGCGTGAGGCTTACCTGCCGGGTGGTCCGGTGGAAGAGCTTCACGCCGAGCTGCGCCTCGAGCCGGTTGATGCTCTTGGCAATGGTCGATGGTGTTTGGGCCAGTTCACGCGCGGCTTTGGCAAAACTGGCGTTCCGGGCTGCCGTGGCAAAAGCCACCACCTGCTGGATGTTGTTCATTGAGGAATATTGTTCCTCAGTCAAACGGCATTCAAGGTGATTCCGGAGGGAATGACCGCTTGCCCATAATTCCGGCCGTCCGATCCAAGCCAGTCAACCGAGGTTTCTTATGAAAGTCGTCGCCAATGCGCCTTTGATCCCCTCCCCGTTCCCCGGCATCCAGCACGCAACTCTGGCCGGATCCGAACAGGGGCTGACCCGGCTATCGCTGTGGCAACAGATCCTCGAACCCGGTAGCGCGACGCCTCCGCATCGTCACGATTGCGAGGAAGTCGTGATGTGCACCGCCGGGCGGGGTTCGTTGCTGGCCGGCTCGCGGCGCCTCCGGTTCGGCCCTAACAACACCGTGTGCATTCCGCGCAACGAACTCCACCAGATCCTCAACGACGGGACCGAGCCGCTGCACATCACAGCGGTGTTCGCGCGATCGCCGGTCGAAGCGTATTTCCCCGACGGTCAACGTATCGACTTGCCCTGGGCGAGTTGAGCCGACGGTCACCGGCAATAAGTCTCATTTTGTAAAACCGGTCGGCGCGCCGCCGGTTCTCGCCGCAGGACGCTTACCTATAGTCCGCGCCCCCAAATCAGCCGATCGAAAACACAAGCAATCATGTTCAAGACTCTTGGTCTCGTCATCATTTCCCTGTTCGTCGCCATGAACTCACCGTCCGTCGAAGCTCAGCAATCCCTCCAGGCGATGCACACGCGCATCCCCGCTCCGCCGGCGACTGCCGCCGCCGCGACCGCGTGGCTCAACAACGCCGAGGTCGTCGCGCTCCGCAAGCAGCTCAAGGATCAGCGCACGTTCGTCGAGAACCTGCACAAGTCGGCGAGCGAGCAGTCGACCGCCGGCGCCAGCAATGGCCCCATCGACTACGCGCGCATGCAAAGCGATCCCGCCTACGCGAAGCAGATGCAGGACAAGCTGCAGAAGATGACGCAGGCCGAACAGATGGCGTTCGCGATGGAAATGCAGAAGGCCATGCAACAGCAGTCGATTCGCGACGTGAAGGCGATGGCTGCCGATCCGGAAGCCGTGACGCTGGCCGCGGAGCACTACCCGGACTACAACTCGAAGCAGATGACGAGCGGCGGCATCATGGCGCAATCCGAAGTCATCTCCGGACTGCAGCGCCAGGTCGCCGACAAGGCGTTCAAGATCGGCGAGCGCACCGAGAAGCGCATGAAGTGCAGCGATGGTGAAGGTTCGTGCTCCGCCGCGGATGAGGCCGCCGACAAGGCGACGCTGCGTGCGGCGCATGCCGAGATCATCGCCGAGTACGACAAGGTGCTGCCGCAGATCGCCCAGCAGATCGCTGCCGCGCGCAAGGCGCGCGCCGCGGACATCGCCGAAGCGCAGAAGTATCTCGCGCCCGCGCAGTACGGCGGCGCCGCGAAGAGTTCGGCCAACAAGCAGCTCCTGGC
>JBKPPO010000152.1:0-7835 GCA_046733635.1 Pseudomonadota bacterium
TTCCACACCACCTGCGACGCCAGCGTGGTGCTGACCATCGATCCGAAGTCCGGCGTCGGCATGGTGCTGTACTCCACGCCGCTGCTCTGGGAATACGCCTATGCGCGCGAGCAGAACAACAAGGGCGACAGGCTCTACAAACTACTGCACGCGAAGAAGTACTAACGCGCGTGCCGGAACGTGAGGTTGTAGCGGTAGCCGCCCGTGAGCGGGTGCTGGCCGGGCTTCACGGGCCGCACCGCGTGATAGACCAGGCGTGAGGGACCGCCCCAGACCAGCACGTCGCCATCCGCGAGCGGAACAGTGCGGCCCTTGCCGCCGCGCGTGAGCCCGTAGAACGCGAAACTCGCGGGCAGGCCGAGCGATACCGAAACGATGGGCTGCGCGAAGTTCTGCTCGTCGGCATCGCGATGCGCGGTGAGTCGCGCGCCAGGCGCGTACCGATTGATCAGGCATGCGTCGGGCTCGAACGCCGAAAATCCGCCGAGCGCTGCGGCTTCGAGCGCGAGGCGCCGGAATTCCACGGGCATCGCCGGCCAATCCTGATCGCTCAGGGGATCGCGCGAGCTGTACCGATAACCGCTGCGATCGCTGGTCCAGCCCACGGGGCCGCAATTGGTCATGGCCACGGACATGGTCTGACCGCCCGGCGTCACCAGATGGCGGAACGGTGCGCGCGCCGCGATCCCGAGGATCAGCGGGAACAATTGCGAAGTATCGGCGTGACCCCGCAGCAGCGTGATGCCGTCGCCCAGCGAGAGCCGGTCGGACTCCGCCTCGAACAGGTCCAGCGTGCCCATCTACTTCTCGATGGTGAACACGAGATCCGCGGCGCGTTCCTTGCCCGCCTCGGTCTTGATCGTCCAGTTGTCGTCGAGCGTGTAACGCATCTTGATCGTGTTGATCGACTCGGTGAGCGAGATGCCATAGCTCAGGTACAGGCGCGGCGAGAGGTACTTGCCGAGCACCAGCGATGTCTCGTTCGCGAGCGTGGATTCGACGCTGATGTCGGGAATGCCGAACTTGCTGCCGAGCTGCGCTGCGAGCAGCGCCGCAGCCTGGCCCGCCACTTCCTGGCTCGCGCCGGGCGTTCCGTCACGTCCGCCGGTCTGCCGCTCGAAGGTGCCGCCCGCGAGCAGCAGCGACACGATCTGGGACTGCGGATACGAAGGTTCGGAGAAGAACGTGAGCCGCGGTTCGCGCAAGGATCCGCGCACGTTCACGCCGGCCTTCACGTCCGGGAACACCTTCACGGCGCGGATATCCACCGCCGGATCCACCAGCAGGCCGCCGCTGAAGATGAGCCGGCCGCGCTCGATGTCGAGTTTTCGCGCGAGCGCGAGGTACTGGCCGTCGCGCACCTGGAGCTCACCCGTGGCGCGGCTGGGCTCCCCGGGCAGGGTGCGCTCGGTGATGCTGCCCGTGATGTTTCCCGAGAGCCCGTAGGTCTCGATGCTCACCTTCTCACCGAGCGTGACGGTGATCTCGCTGGTGACGCGGAACGGATCGCGCTGCACTTCCTCGGTGGGACCCACGAGTCTTTCGTCGGCCGAGGGCAACACGGCGTTCGTGAGATCCGCCGGCTGGATGCGCGCCAACGGAATGTTCACGGTGCCCTTCACGAGGATGTCCTGGCCGGCGATGCGGAAATCCAGGTCCGGCGACGCATCGATGCGCGCCTCGGGCACGTCGACGACGCGCAGGTTCTGGCCATCCAGCGCGATGTCGCCGTAGGGCAGGTTGTCGCGCCACTCTATTTTTCCCGAGCTCGACAAGGTTCCATTCCCGGCCTTGGCCTGCGAGCTGAATTCGAGGTTGTTGGAGACGATGCGCGCCTCCATGTCGAGTTCGCGCAGCGCGAGGTTCAACTGGTAGAGGTCCACCTCCGCACGAGTGAGCTTGATGATGCCGCTGGCGCGCGGCTCGGAGAGCGTGCCGTCGAACGTGAGGTTGGCGTCGAATTGGCCGGCCGCACGGTCGATGGTCGGTAGATAGAGCGTCAGGAACCCCAGCTCACCCGTGGCCATCTGCAACTGCCCCCGGATCGGCGACCGCATGAGATCAGACGACCGCTCCGCCCGCAGCCTGCCGGAGATGAGGCCGCGTTGCGCGGCGTCCAGGCGCAGCTCCGAGACCAGTTGCGCCGGCTCGGCCTTCAGCGTGACGAAGCCCGAACCGAACGTGATCACGTCGGTGCGGCCGCTGGCCAGTCGATGGCGAATGGCCGCGTCGACGAGGTCGACGCGTGCGTCGCCGATGAACGGCGCGCCCCGCGTCGAGCTGATGTTGGCCGCGGCATTCAGCGTTCCCTGGTATTCCACGTTGCGCGTGAGTCCCGCGGTGAGTGTGGCGATGGGCAGGTTGCTGGCTTCGCCGCGCGCCCGCCAGCCGTTCACGTCGCCGGAAGCTTCCGCGCACAGACGCGCGATCTTGCCGTGCATGCACATCGAATCCAGCCGGAACGCCTTTGCGCTCACCATGAGGTTCACGGGCGTGTCGAGCTGCAGGTTGAGATTCTCGGTGTCGTCGATGAAGAGGTTGCCGATCACGCCCTTCCAGGCGCCGTCCGCGAAACCGCCCTTGGCATCGACGTGCAGGCCCGTCTTGCCGGCCAGTGCGTCGGCTCGCACGGTGTGGTTGCCCGTGGTGCCGTCCAGCTTCACGTTGAACTGCGTGAGCTCGCGCTCGTCGACGGCGAGATTGGTGATCGCGATGTCGGCATGCGAGTTCTGCTGGCCGCGCCAGTCCAGGTCCACGTTCGCTGACAGCTTGTCGACCTTGATGTCCTGGTGCTCGATACCTGAGCCCTGCGCCTCGAACTTGATGACAGGCGCGTCGGCAGTGCCGTCCAGGGTTCCGCGTGCATGCAACTCGCCGCGTGCGCCTTCGGCCAGCAATGCGAGATTGTCGGCATCCAGCGAAAAATCGAGATCCAGCGCGCGGGACTCGCCCACGTGACCGTCGATCGCGAGACGGGTGTTGCCGGCGCGGAAGCGCAGATCGTCGAAGGTGTAATCCTGACCCTGCATCACGATGCGTCCGCTGCCCGTGGCCGCGTTGCCACGCAGTTTTCCGCGCAGATTGCTGAACGCGAAGTCGATGACACCCGCGGCGCCGAACGGCGCGCCGCTCGCCTTCATGTCGAAGTTCAGTGCGCCGTTGAATCCCGGGCGCACCGTGGCGGGGTCGAATCCGGTCACGTTTCCCGCGAGAGTCCAACTCTCCTCGGGGGCCCACTTCACGTCGCCCTGCAGTGCCGCGCGGCCACCGAACCCGCCGAGATCCAGTTGAGCGATGCTCAGGCGATCCTTGTGCAGTTCGCCGCGCACCGCCACGGCCATCGGCTCGAGCTTCGGTACGAGCAATTCACCGCGCGCGGTGATCGCATAGGGCCACACGCCCGAGAGCGTGTAGCGCCCTTCGGGACTCCCGAAGAGCTGCGGATTCTCGCCCGTGAACCTTCCGAGCAGAGGCCAGCGCAATCCGTCCCAGGTTCCCGCGAGCTCCAGTCGCGGGCCATTGTCTTCAGGCTTGATCCAGCCGGCGCCGGTCACGTGACTGCCGGTCGCGCGATGCGTGGCTTCATAACGCGTGGCATTCACGCGGTCGTTGTCCCAGTTGCCCTCGAACAGCAGGTCGAACGGGCCTTCGCCGAGTCCCGGGATCTGCAGCGGCCCCTTGCCGTGGAAAGCGTTCATCGCGCCGCCGATCTCGAGCGGGCCGCTGATGATGCCGAGCGCGCCGCCCGCGCCGAAGGCCTGCAGGTCGAAGTTGTGCACGTCCGCCTGGCCCAGCCAGTGGAAGTTGCTCGAGAGCTCCAGCAACTCGGCGCGCGCGTCCGCGCGGAACGGCGTGAGCAGTTTGGCCGTGACGGGTAGTTTGTCGAGGCTGCCCTTGAAACTCGCATCGCCGCGCCATTCGGGCTGACCCTCGATGATCATGCGCACCGTGGCCTCGCCCTCGAGCTCCATCGGGTCCGCCGCCCGCAGCGTGCCGAGCGCACGCGCATGCAGGAAGTTGTAGACGATGTGGCCTTCGAAGATGCGGATCGTCTTGTGGCCGACGATCCCGGCGCCGGTGGGCTTGTCGAACTCCACGCGTCGGCCATTGGGCGCGATGATCAACAGCGTCTCCGCGGACGCGCGTTCCGTGCTGATGCTCAGGAATCGCGGCAGGAACTTGGCGGGCGTGACCGGACGCGGCCTGGTGCGCCTCTTCACCTCGATCTGCACCAGGTCCGCCTGTGCCTGGCGCACCGAGATGCGGCCCACGAGCAGCGGCCAGAAGTTGACGCGCGCAGAGCCGCGGATCACCAGCGTGTCCGCGAGTTCGTGGCCCACGAATACGCGATCTGCGCTGAAGCCGCCGGCGATCGTCCCTTTCACGTTCTCGATCTGCAGGATCACCTGCGATTTGCCGAGCTTCTCGGGCAGCATCGAGACCGCGAAGCGCAGGCCGGCTTCGGTGTAGATCACCCAGGCCAGCAGCAGGAAGACGAGGAGGAACAGGGACCCGAAGATCAGGGCCGTGATTTTCAGCTTCCTCTTCATCAAAGCTTCGGGGAGAAGTTGAGATGAAGCCGCGGTCCCGGGCGGGAGCTGTCGCCGGGCGGCGTGGTCAGCGCCTGCGCCACGTCGATGCCAACGGACACCACGGGCAAGCGAAGACGGAAGCCGATGCCCACGGAGTACATGAGCGGATCGCCGAATTCGTCGAAGGCGTTGCCCAGGTCGCCGAACGCGGCCACCGAGAGATTGCGCCAGGGCAGATCGCGCACCAGCTCGATCGAGCCCGTGAACAGATGTTTGCCGCCCAGCTTTCGCACCTCTTGCTCGCCGTTCTCGTCGAGGATGGGCGTGCCGTCACGGTTGAACGCAAGCGTGAGCGGCGACAGGTCGTCCTTGCCGAAGCCGCGCACGCTGCGGTCGCCGCCCGCGAAGAAGCGCTGCGTGATGGCGAGGCCACTGGTCTTGGAGAGCGCCGTGGCGCCGAGATCGCCGCGAAGCAGCAGGTTCCACTTGGGCGCCAGCGGGAACACCCGCTCCGCCTGCAGCCGTATCTGCAAGAAGTCCGAGTCGGAGCCCAGCGCGTTGTTGGAGCCGCGCAGCTCGCCGTACAGGCCGCGCGAGAACATGGCTTCGCCCAGGTAGTTGGGCGGCACCAGCGCGAAGCTGATGCCGGGAATGAGCAGGGTCTGTTTGTCGAGTTCGCCCGTGTCGATGTATTCGGACTCGGTCTGCAGCAGCTCCACGTAGGTCACGCGCTGCCAGTACTGGCCGAACCAGGGCCCGCGCACGTGCGTGTAGCTGGGCGTGAAATTGACCGAGCGCGTGTCGGCGTCGGCGAGCCGCTCGTTCGTGCCCAGCAGCTGGAGCTGGAACTTCTCGATCGCGGGATCGCCGATGGGCACGATGTAGCGTGCATCGATCGACTGCTCGAGCGCGGCGCCGCGCAGCTCGGTGCGGAAGCGGTGGCCTCGCCGGTTCACGAGGCGGTTCTCCCAGGAGACGGTGCCGCGCACCTCCGTGTCCGTGCCGTAGCCCACACCGAACTGGTAGCGGCTGCGGCGATTGGGCTCGGCCGTGATGCTCACGGGGACGATGAGCTTGTCGCGGTCGCGGTCCTCGGGCAGCACCTCGACCGTGGCGAAATACTGGCTGTCGTCGAGCGCGAACTGCGTGCGCAGGAGCTGCGTGGCGTCGAAGTACTGGCCGGGCTGGTAGCGCAGGAACTTGCGGATCAGCTTTTCGTCGACCACGGCCTGGTCGATGGCGGTCTCGCCGAAGCGGTAACGCTCGCCGGTGTCGAAGTCGAGGTAGATCTGCGCGGTGCGAGCCTGAGGATCCACGCGCATCTCGTTGCGCGACATGCGCGCGTCGAGATAGCCATACGTGGCCGCCGTGCGCAGCAGGCCGCCCTTCAGCGATTCGTACTGCGAATGATTGAGGCGGTCGTTCACGCGCACCGGCGGATCGGCGGTGATGCTCGTGAAGAGCTGGTCCTTCGCGCCCGCTCCCGTGACGTTCACCTCCACCTTGTCCACGACCACGGGTTCACCCTGCGTGATGTGGATGGTGACGCGATAGTCTTCGCCGCCGCCCTGGGCCTCTACCTTCGACGTGACCGTGGGTTCATAGAAGCCGAACGGTCGCATCGCCGAACGGACTTCACGCTCGCATCGTTCCTGGAGCCGCTCGATGAATTCCTTCGAGAGGTCGTCCGAATCCTTGTAACGCACGAAGGATAGATAGGCGAGGATGTTCGCGCGGACGTCGTCGGCGACGCCCTGCACCTCCACTTCGACTTCGGCGCGGGCCGGCGCGGTGAGCAGCGACGCCCACAGCGCGAGCAGCGTCAGGGCGAAGAAGCGCGAGCGTGTTTTTGGCTGCGAAAGGGACATGACACCGCGGAAGGACGGACACGGGGATTCTAATGAGAGTCGCGTGCGCACGCCCGGGTTCCGCGCCGCATGTGCGCGTGGTTCGAAGCCTTCGGCGAGACGATGTCAGCCTGCGTTCAGGCGATGTTCAGACTGGCCGGAGACTTTGCCCTCGGGATCGAATCGCCGCTCGAGCAGGTCGAGATCGCCGTGCTCGGCCAGGGTCAGGATCGTGGAGCAGCGTGTGCCATAACCCGGATCCAGCACGAACGGCGCGGACAGCTTGCGCGCCCATTCGGGCGAGAGATCGCCGGGCGGCAGACTCCCGGCGGGCGCCGGTTCGCGGTCGGCCAGCATCTCCAGCAGTGCGGCCGCGAGCGATTCGCGGTCCTCCGCCTGCGGAGACCTCAGCAGCTCCACGAAACGCTCGCGCACCCGGACGAGCTTGGGCCAGGGCGTATCGAGGAACTCGTTCGACAGTCCGTAGATGCCGGGTGGCAGTTCGCGCGCGAACTGATCTGCGCGATTCGAGGCGTACCACAGCGAGCCGCGGTCGGCGAACAGCAGGTTGAATCCGGCGTAACCGGGAGCGTCCACTTCCATGGCGCGCAGGGCTTCACCCGGGGCCAAGTCGCCGGTGAGGTACGCGGGTATCAGCCCGCCGCGCGAAGGCGCGCTGCGCCGGCGGCGGCCGAACTCGCGAAAATTCGTGACGATGCCGAAGCGCTGCCGCGCGTCCGCGGCGAACCAGGCGCCGCCCGCCTGCAGATCGCGGCCGCCGACGATGGCGTTGTCGGTCCAGGGCGCCAGCGGCGCGGTGGGGCGGGCGTGGAATTCGTCGCGGTTCGCCGCCACCACGGCGCGGAACCGCGGATGCATCTTCCACGCCAGGACTAACAAACACATGGGATCACCGGCGCTCGCTGAACCAGTTGTCTATGAGCCGCGACGAGATCGACCCGGTGGGTGGCAGGGAGGGATGGCCTGCGGCGACGTCGGCGCGCGTGAACCAGCGCGCGTCCTCGAGCTCGCCGTCGCGCAGGCTGATGGCTTCGGTGCGTGCAGTGGCGCGGAAGCCGAGCATCAACGAGGAGGGGAACGGCCAGGGTTGTGAGGACACGTACTGCACATCGCCCACGAGCACGCCGGTTTCCTCCTCGACCTCGCGAACCACGGCGTCTTCGAGATTTTCGCCCGGTTCGACGAAACCCGCGATGGTGGAGTACCGCCCCGCGGCCCAGCTCGCCTGGCGTCCCAGCAACGCGCGCTCTCCGGTCTCGTCCGCGACCAGCACGATGATGGCCGGATCCAGCCTCGGGAAAGTTTCGTGCGCGCAGCCCTCGCGGCTGCAGCGCATGACGTGCCCGGCGCGCGCCGGAACGTTCGGTGCGCCACAGACGCCGCAGAAGCGGTGACGCGAACGCCAGAGCGTGAGAGCGCGTGCATAGGCGAGCAG
>JBKPPO010000153.1:0-10462 GCA_046733635.1 Pseudomonadota bacterium
TCTTCACGCGACGCGCCGGCCATGCTTGCGGCGGCATCGTTCATGTAAGCGATACGGAAGTCGACGATCTCGCCGCTCTCGTCCCGCACGGCCTCGAGCACGGTGAAGCCATCGGGGCTGGTTTCCTGCACGGCGCGGAACCGTTCTTCACTGACTCGGATGCGTTCGGCCGCGGTCCGCGTGGTTTCTTCGAGCCTGGCTTGATGTTCGGCGAGCGCGCGTCGCTGCCGATCACGCTCGAGCAGCGAAGACACGGAGATCGGGATGCGCGGAAAGTGCTTCACCGTCTTAGTGATGTAGTCGTCGAGCCCTTCCTTCATGGCCTTCACGGCGACTTCCTCGGAGCCACTGCCCGTGAACATGATGACCGGACGACTGGCGTCGCGCTGCTTGATCCGCCGCAGCACGTCTATGCCGTTCGTCCAGCGCAGATCGAAATCGGTGATCGCCAGGTCGAACTCGTTCTTCTCGATGGCGTCCTGCAGTTCCTGCTCGTTCCTGATGTGCGTGATACGCAGTCCGGGCCCGGCGCGATTCAGCTCGCGCGACAAGAGCTCGCGGTCCGCGGGATTGTCGTCGATGACCAGCACGTGCGCGTCGAGCGGCGTCATCCGGACACCGCCGTACGGAGCGCCGAGAGTCCGAGCGCGTCGAGCTGCTGCACGAGTTCGCCCGAGCGCAGCGGTTTCTCCAGGAAGGCGCGCGCGCCCGCTGCGCGCGCGGCTTCGATATCCTCCGGGAGCCGCGACGAACTCACCACGATCACGGGAACGTCCCGTAGCTCTGGATGCTTCCGGATCCAGGCAAGCACTTCGGCGCCGCTGCGCCGGGGCAGCTTCCAGTCCAGCAGGATGAGGCTCGGCAGCGGCACGGTCTCCAGTTGCCGCATGCCGTCCTCTCCGTCCTCACAGACGCGTACGCTCGCGTGCACACCGGCTTTCCGCAGCGCCCGTTGCGTGAGCAGCAGGTCGTCGACGCTATCTTCGACGATGAGGATGTTGGCGCCACCGCGTTCCTGCATTACGCGGGCTCCGCGGCCGGTAGTTCGATGGTGAAGCGGGATCCTTCGCCGGGACGGCTTTCGATGTCGACGCGACCGCCCATACGTTCCACACCGCGGCGCACGATCGCGAGGCCGATGCCGGTACCGGGATAGGTCTCACTACCGTGGAGGCGCTCGAACACGCGGAAGATCCGCTCGTGGTGCTCCGGCGCGACGCCGATGCCGTTGTCGGCGATGGTCAGTCGGGCAGATGAACCCTCGCGCCGCGCTGAGATGACGATGGCCGGCGTGACGTCCGCGGCCACGAACTTGAGCGCATTGCTGACGAGATTCGTGATGGCCTGCGCCAGGGTCACACGGTGCGCGAGCACGCGCGGCAGTGGCGGCGTCACCTCGACGATCGCCTCGCGAACCGCGATTTCGCTCGCGAGGTCGCGCAGCACTTTCTCGACGACGTCGCGAAGCTCCACCGGCTCCGGATTGATCTCCGTGCGTGACAACCGGCTGTAGGCCAGCAGGTCCTGGATCAACCCGTCGAGTCGGCCCGCACTCTCCGCCATGCGCCGCGCATACAGCGCGCCCTCGTCGCTGAGTCTCGGCCCCTCGTCCTCGATGATCGCTGTCGCGTATCCCTGGATATTGCGCAACGGCGCGCGAAGATCGTGCGCCACCGAGTGCGCGAACGCCTGCAGATCCGCGTTGGCCTCCTGCAGCTCGTGAGTCCGTTCCTCGACGCGCGCTTCCAGCAGCGAGTTGGTGCGGCGGATACTCTCCCTCGCGTTGATGATGTCGGTGATCTCGGTGGAGGAGCCGAACCACTCTTTGATCGTGCCGCGGTCATCGCGAATAGGCACGGCGAGTTGCTTGAACCAGCGGAATCGTCCATCCGCACCCCTCAGCCGCGATTCGGCATCGAAGATCTCGCCGGCTTCGATCGACTGCCGCCATTCTCCCGCCAGTCGATCCCGATCCTGCGGATGCACCACGTCTTTCCAGCCGTACCCGAGGTTCTGCTCGAGCGTGGTTCCCGTGTATTCCAGCCACTGCCGACTCACGAAGGTGGTTCGACCGTCACTTGCGCAGGTCCAGACGAGTTGTGGCAGGGCTTCCAGCACCTGCTGGAAGCGGGCTTGCGTGTCGTGCAGCGCCTGGGCTGCCCTCTTGCGCTCGGTGACGTCGCGCATGACGAGGACCACACCCTCGAGTTCGCCATCGCGTTGCATGGGCGCCGCCTTCAATTCCACCGTCCGTTGCTCGCCGCTTCGCGCGCGAATCCTCGCGGAACTCATGAAGTCGACCACCGCTCGTCGTCGCATCACCAGATGGGCCGGATTGTCGAGCGGCGCCCCGGTGACGTCATCCGCGAGTACACAGACTTCATTCAGCGGTTTGCCTCGCGCCTCCGCAGCGGTGTATCCCGCGAGCGTCTCCGCCACCGGGTTCATGCCCGTGATGCAACCGCGCGGATCTGTGCTGATCACGCCGTCCGCGATGCTGGACACCGTCGTAGAAAGATGACGCTCGCTGGCGCCGATGCGTTGCTGCTCGCGCGCGGCGGAACGCCGGTAGCGCCAGAGCAGACTCAACGAGAGCGCACTCAAGGTGCTGAGCGCCAGCCAACCGGCGGGCTCGAAGCGGCGTGCATGCTCGGTGCGCTCGATGAGAAGGCGCGCTTCCGCCGCATCCATGGCTGCGATGTCTCCGCGGATCTCGCGCATGAGGCGCACGCCTTCGCCCGCGCGGACGACCTCGAGCGCGGCGCCGGGCTGACCCTGCTCATGCAGGCGGATCGCACCTGCCAGGAGATTCAGCCGCTCTTCGATCTTCGAGCGCAGCTTTGCGATCGCGGCTTGCTGCCGGGGATTGTCCGCGGTGAGTGCGGCTGTCCTGGCTATCTCCGCGCCGATGACGGCCGTCGCAGCCCGATAGGGTTCGAGATGTTCGGCCGTGCCTGCGATCAGGAATCCGCGCTGTCCCGTCTCGGCATCGACGAGGCGGTTGAGAACACGTTCCAGCTGGGCCTGCACTTCATGGGTGTGCACCACGGCGTTGAGCGCACGCTGCTGCGCGACGAGCGCGGCGATGCCAAGCAGGCAGCTCGCCACCAGCAGGATCTGGATTCCCCAGAAGATCAGCGTGAATGATTGCGGACTCCGTTCCGACATGGGCGCCTCACCTTCCACCTTAGGCGAAGGCTTCCGCCATGTCCGGCGGACCGGTCGTGCGCCGGCGGTAAGCCCCTACCTATTGGGGCGTCCGCACTTCGTCTCGCGGCTGTAGGAGCCCGGACCAGCGAGACGTCACAGGTCGGAGTACTTCTTCACGCTGCCGCGCGACTTCTCGACCGGATATTTACGCGCATTCTGGGCGATCTTCTCGTGCGCGGCCGCCAGCAGGTCCACGTCGAGCTTGTCCGCGAGCCGCACCAGGTAGTTCAGAACGTCCGCCATCTCCTCGCGCGCGTGCGCGAGCTGCTCCGGCGTCAACCGCTTCGACTGTTCTTCGCTCAGCCACTGGAAGATCTCGAGCAGTTCCGCCGCCTCTACCGACAGCGCCGACGCGAGGTTCTTGGGACTGTGGAACTGGTCCCAGTCGCGGTCGGCAGCGAATTGCCGCAGGGCTTCCCGGAGTTGTGACAGGGCCGATGGATTCTCTGGATTCATGGGCCCGCAGACTACAACAAGGCGTGATCGAGTCGAGGATTGGCGGCGAGAGCGGCCGCTATATTCGGCTCAATGCGCGCCCTGCTCCAGTCCTCTCTGCTCCGATCCCTCGTGCTCGTGTCGATGCTGCTGGCCGGTCCCGGCATGGCCGCCGATCTCTGGGAAAAGCCCGCGTTTTCCATTCCCGCACGCGACCTCCAGGAAGCCGCCTCGGCCGTCAAACGCGAGCGCCCCGCGGACGTGGTGGTGCTGCTCGACGAGCGCACCTACACCTTCGATGACCAGCACCGAGTCACGGCCACGTCCCGCATGATCTACCGCGTCGACTCGCCCACCGGCGTCGAGAACTGGGCGGCGAGCAGCGTGGCCTGGCAGCCGTGGTACCAGGCGCGTCCGGTGATCCGCGCGCGCGTGATCACACTGGATGGCCGCGAGCATCTGCTCGACCAGAACCTGCTGCGCGATGCGGCTTCGCGCAGCGCGGACCAGATCTACGACGACAGTCAGCTCATCGAAGGTCCGCTGCCCGCGGTCGCCGTGGGCGCGGTGGTCGAGGAAGAAGTCACGTTGCGCGACGAGAAGCCGTTCTTCGCCGCGGGCACGGTGTATCGCGAATACGTGGGGCGGCCGGTGCCGGTCGTACGCACGCGCATCGTCATCGATGCGCCGGAGTCGCTGCCGTTGCGGCGGCATACACGGCTGTTGCCGAACGCGAAGATCTCCGAGAGTCGCGCGAAGGGCCGGGTGCGCTGGGTCATGGACCAGGGTGACATCCGCGAACAGGAGGCGATGGAGTCGAACCTGCCTCCCGAGCAGCCGGGTTGGGCCAGTGTGGAATTCTCCACCGCGGAGTCGTGGGCCTCGGTCGCGTCTCACTACCGTGAGCTCACCGAACCACGCATGCGCAAGGAGGACGCGCGGCCACTGATCGCGGGATTGCGCGCGCCGTCACGAGGTCGATCACGGCTGGAGCACATAGAGAAGGTGGTCGAGCGCCTGCATCGCCAGGTGCGCTACACCGGCGTGGAGTTCGGGGAAGCGCGGTTGATCCCGGAGTATCCGGCGGAAACGTTGCGCCGCCGCTTCGGCGACTGCAAGGACAAGTCGACGCTGCTCGTGGCGGCGCTGCGCGCCTCCGGCATCGATGCCTATCTGGCGCTGTTGTCTGCCGACACGGGCCCCGACGTGGCGGCTGAACTGCCGGGACTCGGCATGTTCAACCACGCCATCGTGTTCATCCCGTCGCGCGATGCCGGCGAGCAGGACCTGTGGATAGATGCCACCACGGATTACGCGCGTGTCGGCACCCTGCCGGCCGCCGATGCGAACCGGCTGGCGCTGGTCATCCGCGCCGGCGAAACGACGCTCACGCGCACGCCGGCGCTGCGCTCCGCCGACAACCGCCAGATCGAGACGCGCGAGTTCCACCTGTCCGAATACGGCGCCGCGCGCGTGATCGAGACGACGGAGACGCACGGCACGGTCGAGCTCGAGTACCGCGGCTGGTACGCGGGTGAGGACACGCGCGAGCGCCTGGATGCGTTGCAGGAATACGCGGAGAACACGTACCGGGCGCGCGGCGTGACCAACTACTCGCACACGGCTAGCACGGACTTCTCCGAGCCCTACCGCATGCGCCTCGAGATCGCGGATGCGCCCGTCGGATCCACGGATCTGCACAGCGCGGCCGTGGGCGTGAATCTCGGCAGCCTGTCGACGCGGTTGCCTGCGTGGTTCTCCGAACAGCTCGAATCGGGCGCGCTTCAGAAGACGCGCACGCACGACGTGGTGTTCGAGCCCTACACCATCGAGTGGCGATACCGCATCCACCTGCCCGATGGCTTCCGCGTGCGCGAACTGCCAGCGAACACGCGGCAGAATCTCGGACCCGCCCTGCTCACCGCCGAGTTCGCGCGCGGGAACGATGGCGTGGTCGCCGCCACGTGGCGCTTCGATACGGTCAAGAACCGCTACACACCGGCCGAAGCCGCGGCCTTCCTCGAGGGCGTCCGCGAACTGCGCGCGCGCGACGTGCAACTCCTGACGTTCGATCACGAAGGCGCGGCACTGCGCACCGAAGGGAATTACAAGGCGTCCTTGAATGCCTACCGGGAGCTCGTGGCGCGACATCCCGGACAAGCCGTTCATCGGCTTCGCCACGCCTATGCGCTGCTCGACGCAGGCCTGGGCACACGCGCGCAGCTCGAGGCGCGCAAGGCCACGGAGCTCGAGCCCCAGTATGCGTTCGCGTGGAAGGTGCTGGGCTGGACGCTGCAGCACGACGCGGTGGGACGGCGCTTCGGCACGGGTTTCGACCGTGACGGCGCGATCGCCGCGTATCGCAAGGCGCGCTCGCTGGATCCGGAGAACACCGACATCGCCGCGGATCTGGGCGTGCTCTACGAACACGATGCGCGCGGCGAACGTTATGCCGACAAGGCCGGGCTTGCGCTGGCCGTGGCCGAATACCGTGCGCGCGCGAAGCTCATGGGCGAAGCGCAGCAGTCGGACCGGTACACCGACAATCTGTATTACTCGCTGCTCTATCTACGCCGCTTCGCCGAGGCGCGCGACCTGCTGCGCAAGGAATCGCAGACCACGACGCGGCGGGCGCTGACGCTGGCGGCCATCGCCGGCGCGGATGGCAGCTCCAAGGCCGTGGACGCTGCGCGCGAACTCGTGAGCGAGTCCGAACGCCGCAACGTGCTCAAGAGCGCGGGCGGCATCCTGACCAACCTGCGGGAATACGCCGCGGCCGCGGATCTGATCGAGGCCAGCTCTCGCGGCCAGGGCGCGACGGCGTCGGACACGCAGCGCGTGGCGTTGCTGCGCAAGACGGTCTCTGCGCAGCGGGAGACCGTGAAGGCGGACGATCCGCGTGGCGTCGTACTCAAGGCGTATTCGCTGCTGCTCGCGAGTGAATCGCGATCCGAGGATTACGCGGCGTTGACGAGCCGGCATGCGTCGGCCGTGGCGGATCCGGCGCTGCATTTCGACAAGCTTCGTCGCACGGTGAACGCGTCGCTGGCGGGCCAGGATGCGCCCGTGCAGGTGAGCGCGGACCTGTTGTTCACGAACCTGCGCGTGACTGCCGAAGGTGATGATGCGCGTGGCTATCGCGCGCAGCTTCGCGCCTACGGAGGCAGCAGCTATTACTACGTGGTGCGTGAAGACGGCGCGTACAAGTTGCTGAGCCAGAGCGCCTTCACCGGACCGTTGGCGGCGATGGCGATGGCGCGCCTCGAGGCCGGCGATCTCACGGGCGCTCGACAGTGGCTGGACTGGGCTCGGCTCGAGCAGCCGGCGGTGAACTCGGATGATCCGCTGTACGGCTATACGTTCTCGCGGTTCTGGCGGGTGGCAGCGGAGCCGGACGCCGCGCGCCTCCGCGCGGGCGCCGCGTTGTTGCTGGCGGATTCGCGGCTGGCGGAACGTGCGCTGCCATTGCTGGAAGCGGCGCGAGTCGCGGCGGGCGATGAGGAGTCGAGACTGAACATCGATCTCGCGCTGGCCAATGTGTATCAGCAGCTAGAGCGATGGCCGCAACTCGAAGAAGTGGCGGGTAGATTGGTGGCCGCGTCTCCGGAGTCGGCGATCGCGTTTCATTTCCAGCAGTGGGCGCGGATCCAGCAGCGGCGCTGGGACGAGGTGGCCGTTGCTTCGCGCCAGCGGCTGGCGCGGTGGCCGCAGGACGTGACCGCGCGTCGCGTGCTCGTCGAGGCGGCGGATGCGCGCGGAGCGGTGAACGAGCTCGCGCCGCTCATGGTGCCCATCATCGACGGGCCGCGCGCGACGGCGGGCGACTTCAACGAGTTCGCCTGGATGTCGTTGATGCAGACGCCCGTGCCTGATCGCGCGACCGAAGCGGCGCGCCAGGCGTATGACGAAACCGGCGGTGGCGATCCGGCGATCGCCCACACGATGGCGTGCGTGTACGCGGCTACCGGTCGTCCGCGCGAGGCCCGTGATCTGCTGCTGAAGATCCTGGCTCGCGATGGCGGCCAGGCGCCGGATGATTCGGCGTGGTTCGGATTCGGACTCATCGCCGAGGCTTATGGCGACGTGGAGTCCGCGCGGGACTACTACTCGCGCGTGGCACGGCCGGGCAAGAAGCTGGTGGCCGCGACGAGCCTGTATGCGATGTCACAGGCGCGGCTGGGCGCGCTGAAGTAGCGATTCGCGGACGGGGGCGCGCGCGAGGCCTGACCCCTTTTGCTAGCAAATGGGGAGTGACCCCATTACAGGGCTTCTTCGCCCAGGGGCTTCGCGCGTTTCACGCGCACGCTTTCCTGCCACTCGGCGGCGAAGTCGCGCTGCATGCGCGAGTTGATCAGCGCGATGATGCTCATCGCGATGAGCGCACCCAGCGACGCCAGCGCCATGTCCTTGTGGGCATCCCAGACGTCGCCCTGCGTGCCCAGATAGGCCTGGCCGAGCTCGCTGCCGAAGGTCTCGGCCGCGCCCCATTCGATGAGCTCGTAGAGCATCGACGTGGACATGGTGAGGTCCAGCGGCAGGAAGTAGCCCCAGAAACCGCGCACATTCGCCACGCGCAGGAACACTTCGCGGATCGAATAGGCGAGCAGCAGGCCGTAGAGGAAATGCACGAGCCGGTCGAAGTGGTTGCGCCCGCCCTCGAAGATCGGGAACCACTTCTGGTACGGCACTTCCGCGTAGGTGTAATGCGCGCCCAGCGCATGCAGCATCAAGAACACGAAGATGCAGGTGTACGAGACGCGCGACAGCGGAAAGCTCCTGTACGTGAACACCAGCAGCATGAGCGCGAGCCCGACGAGCACGTTCTCGAGCAGCCAGTCGTCGAAGTGCTTTGGCTCGATGGCCATGATCACCCACCAGACGAGGTAGATGACACCCAGAGTCCACAGATAGGCTTTACGGGACACTCGTCTTCTCCGTCTTCTTCTTGAGCACCACGCGCTGCCAGTAGTCGGCGAGATCGGCTCGCAGCTCGGGCAGCAATAGATAGACGGCGATCAGGTTGGGGATCGCCATGCTGAAGTTCATCGAATCGACCAGGTTCACGACCTGCGCGATATCGAGCGTGCCCGCGACGGACAGCACCGAACACAGCAGCAGCCGGTAGCTCACGCGGCTCGGCTGCTTTTCGCCGAACAACCAGGTCCACGCCTGCTCCCCGTAGTATCCCCAGCTCAGCACCGTCGACAACGCGAACAGGATGGCGACCACCGCGAGCACGGCCGGGAACCATGGCACCACGGTGGCGAAGGCCGCGGAGGTGAGCGCGATGCCTTCTGCGTCACTCGTCTGCCAGACGCCCGTCACCACGACGACCAGCGCAGTCGCGAGGCAGATGATCACGGTGTCGAGGAAGGGCTCCATGAGCGCGGCGAACCCTTGCGACATGGGCTCGTTGGTGCGCACCGTGGCATGCGCCATGGGCGCCGAGCCGATGCCGGCTTCGTTCGCGAAGAACGCGCGCCGGAATCCCTGGATGAGCGCGCCCACCACGCCGCCAGCCACGGCGTCCGCGTCGAAGGCGCTCACCACGATCGTCACCAGTGCGCCCGGCACGTTGGAGTAGTTGGCCCCGAGCACCACCGCACAGGCGAGGATGTACAGCAGGCACATGAACGGCGAGAGCTTGTCCGTCCACTTCACGATGCGTTTGACGCCGCCAAACAGCACGATGCCTATCCACACCGCGACGACGAGACCGAACACGAACGCATGCTCGAAGCCCGTGACGGCATGGAACTGCGCGTAAGCCTGGTTCACCTGGAAGATCGTGAGCGAGGCGCCGACGGCCGCGATGCAGAAGAACCCGGCCAGGAACTTGCCGAGTTTCGGCCAGCCGCGTCGCCGCAGCGCCTCGTCGACGTAATACATCGCACCGCCGGAGACCGTACCGTCCGCGCGCACCTTGCGGTACTTCACCGCGAGTGTGACTTCGGCGAACTTGGTGCTCATGCCGATGAAACCGGCCACCACCATCCAGAACGCGGCGCCCGGACCACCGAGCGCCACGGCCACGGCCACACCGCCGATGGCGCCCAGCCCCACGGTTCCCGAGACGGCGGTGCTCAGCGCCTGGAACGGAGAAGCCTCGCCCGCATGACTCGCGTCCGAATAGTCGCCGCGGATCACGTGCATCGAATGCCGGAAGCCACGCAGGTTCACGAACCTGAACGCCAGCGTACACACCACGCCGCCCATGATCAGCCAGACGAGGATCAGCGGAAGCTCGGCGCCCGCGACCGGGACGGCGAAGAAGACGACCTTGCCCAGCCAGTCGGCGATGGGTGCGAGCCAGGCGTTGATGGTCTGGTCGATGTTCACGAAGTCTTCACTCTGGCGCGGAGTGTATAGAGCGCGCGGCGGTTTGTGCATCGCGGCTTCATGGCGCGGCGGCGATGCAAAACGGGCGCATCGTGACGAGCGGAATGGGCGAATCTGACAATAGCCGCGACGGTGGTCACAAACAGGTGCGAGGAAGCCCTTCCCTATTGCTGGCGTCGGCGCTGCGCTCCTAACCTGTCACCGGGTCCAGAACGAGGTGCGACATGATCCTCCGGGATCGGAAGTGGTTGGCGAGTGCGGTGCTGGCATTTGCGGCGCTGACAACCTCCTCCATTGCGAGTGCGGGTGAAGCGGCATTCCGCGTCGCCGCCATTGCGCCACTGAATCTCGCCCACACCGACGACCTCGCGCTTCAATATCACGCCCGGCGCCGGGCGCGTGGCAACGGCAATTTTGAATCCACCGCGCTGATCGATCCCGAGCCCGGTCTGCAGCCCGTGCGTTGGCCGCGCAACAG
>JBKPPO010000154.1:0-6046 GCA_046733635.1 Pseudomonadota bacterium
TGTCATCGATTCCCACACCGGCGGAGAGCCCACACGGCTCGTCATCGAGGGGGGTCCCGATCTGGGCAACGGCCCGTTGTCCGGGCGGGCCCGGCGATTCACCGAGACATTCGACGGATGGCGGTCCGCCATCGTCAACGAACCCCGAGGTTCGGACGTGATGGTGGGCGCGCTGCTCGTGCCGCCCGATCGCGCGGATTGCCAGATCGGCGTCATCTTCTTCAACAACGTGGGCATGCTGGGAATGTGCGGCCACGGCACCATCGGCATCGTCGCCTCACTCGCGCATCTCGGGCGGCTGAAACCGGGAGCGTTGCGCATCGATACGCCCGTGGGCGCCGTGGATGCAACGCTGCTCGACGACGGTTCGGTAGAGGTGCAGAACGTGCCTAGCTACCGCGAGCTGCATGACGTCGCCGTGCAGGTGCCGGGTCACGGCGAAGTGCGCGGCGACGTGGCCTGGGGCGGCAACTGGTTCTTCCTCGCAGATGCCGGCGACCGGCCGATCGGCCTGCCGCACATCGAAGCTCTCACGGACTTCAGCTCGCGCGTGCGCCAGGCCGTGAATGCGCAGGTTCATGCCGAAGTCGATCACGTGGAGTTGTTTGGTGCGTCCGGTGGAGCCGCGAACAGCCGAAGCTTCGTGTTGTGTCCCGGCAAGGCCTATGACCGCTCGCCCTGTGGAACGGGCACGAGCGCCAAGCTCGCCTGCCTCGCGGCCGACGGCAAACTCGCCGAGGGTGAGGAGTGGGTGCAGGAGAGCGTGATCGGCAGCAGGTTCCGCGGCCGCTTCCGCTGGCTGGACCGCGCGGCCGGCCGCATCCAGCCCACGATCATCGGGCGTGCCTGGGTGACAGCCGAGAGTTCGTTGCTGCTCGATCCCGCTGATCCTTATTGCTGGGGAATCCGCTGAGCCCGGACGGTGGGTCAGCATCCGCTGGCAAAGGCGGCGGACCGGCGAATCGGAGGTTGTGAGGCGTCGTTCGCGGGGCCGCTTCTCGCGGGTGACCGCAGCCTCTCTATGATAGGGTTCTCCGTGAAGCGCTCCGCGGTCACGCTGTTCTCGGCGATGGCCTGCGCAGTGTGGATCGGCGGCTATCTTCCCGCGATGCTGAAGGCGGCGATCGGCTGGGAGCCATCACCAGCAAGTCTCTCGCCGACGTGATCCAGAGCTGCCCTGGCTACCACCGCGAAATACGAGTCCGATGTGGCGCAGATCGAGATCGGACTGCCACGCAGGGATGGCCACGAGGTTGCCGGCGCGTTAGCGCGCAGCCCGAGGTCAACGGCTCGAGATGACTGCGATCACGGGCTGGGGCCAGGAGCAGGGTCGGAAGAAATCGGAGGAAGCGGGGCCTTGGTGACCGGTGGATCCCGCCACCCTGGCGGAAGTCAGGGCTTCCGGAGGGGAACTTGCAAGTCGTTGAAGACTCTCAAGAAAACGTTGGTGCCCGGGAGAGGACTCGAACCTCCACGATGTTACTCGCTAGTACCTGAAACTAGTGCGTCTACCAATTCCGCCACCCGGGCAGGGTGCGAAGGGAGGCGAAAGGTACGCACCGCTTTGTAAGCTGTCAATCGAAGGCGTCGCCTTCACCATTCAAAGGGAAAGAATTCGTTGAAAAGAAGAAGAGACAAATCGCGCCAGGGTCATCACTCCTCGCGCCAGAACAACCACCATCAAGGTCATGGCAACCCCGGACGGCGCCCGGCGCCTGCCGGTTCGCCCGGTCATGTGAAGGTGGCCGAAGGCATCGTGAGCGCGAACCGCGCGGGCTTCGGCTTCGTGCGCGTCGAGGGGATGGAAGAATCGGTGTTCCTGCCGCCGCCGCAGATGAACGGCGTCATGCATGGGGACCGGGTGCGGGTCACCGTCGAACGCGGCCGCGATGGCCGTTACTCCGGCAGGCTCGAGAAAATCGTCGAACACGCGACGAAGGCTTTCGTCGGAACGCTGGAAATCCATGGGCGCACGGCATTCGTCACCGCGGCGGATCGACGCGTCGGCATGCGTTGCCTGGTGCCGCCGACCGACCTCAATGGCGCGCGGCATGGCGACTGGGTGATCGCTGCGGTCACGCGTTACGCGGGCCAGGGTTCGACGCCGCAGGCGCGCATCACCAAACGACTGGATCCCGAGAAGCCCGTGGAGGTCGCGACGGAAGCGGCTGTCGCGCGTTTCGATCTCCCGCGTGAGTTCTCGCCCGAGGCGATCCGCGAGGCGGAAGCCTTCGGCGGCGAAGTCGACCCGGCCGAAGCGGCGCGGCGCGTGGACCTTCGCGACCTTCCGCTCGTCACCATCGACGGCGAGACCGCCAAGGACTTCGACGACGCGGTCTTCGCGGAGCCGCATGCCAAGGGCTACCGGCTCCTCGTCGCGATTGCGGATGTCAGCTATTACGTCCGGCGGGGCACCGCGCTCGACGCCTGCGCGCGAGAGCGCGGCACCAGCGTGTATTTTCCGACCACCGTCATCCCGATGCTGCCGTTCGCGTTGTCGAACGTGTTGTGCTCGCTGCAGCCGCACGTCGACCGGCTGTGTTTCGCCTCGGAGATGATCGTCTCGCGCACCGGCGTGTTGCTCGAGTCACGTTGTTATCCCGCGGTGATGCGTTCGGCCAAACGGCTCACCTATACGCTGGCTTTCGAAGCCTTGTTCCAGGGGAAGCCCGAGGCGCGTGCCGAGCTCGGCGCGCTCACTGACAAACTACTGCCGCTGCTGGACGTGTACCGGGCCCTGCTGAAGGCGCGCCACAAGCGCGGCGCGCTGGAATTCGACGCGCCCGAGGCGGAGTTCGACATCGACGAGGCCGGCCGCATCCAGCGCGTCTACCTGTACGAGCGCAACGAGGCGCACAAGCTCATCGAGGAATGCATGATCCTCGCGAACGTGGCCGTCGCCCGGGAGCTGGAGAAATCACGCGTGGGCACGCTGTACCGCGTGCACGGCAAACCCGAGGAGAAGAAGATCAACGTGCTGCTCGAGACGCTGAATGCGCTCGGAGTCGGCGCCGAGCTCCCCGAGGATGTGCAGCCCCGCGATTTCCGTGCGATCACGGACCGGTTCCCGAACGACGAGCAGCGGCCGTTCCTGGAGTCGCTGGTGGTGCGCTCGATGCAGCAGGCCGTCTATCAACCCGAGAACATCGGGCACTTCGGCCTGGCGCTCGGGCACTACGCGCACTTCACGTCGCCCATCCGCCGCTATCCGGATCTCGTGGTGCACCGTACGCTTCGCGGCATGTTGTCGGATGCCGATCCCTTCGGGCAGCGGTATGACGGCTCCCAGCTCGCCATCGCCGGCGCTGAGCTCACGCAGCTCGAGAAACGCGCCGACGAATCGGACCGCTATGTGAACGCCTGGCTCAAGTGCGTCTATCTACGCGACCGCATCGGCCAGACTTTCGAAGGCCTGATCACCACCGTCGTGGAATTCGGTGCATTCGTGCAGCTCACGGCCGTCGGAGTGGACGGCCTGCTGCACATCGACAACCTGCGCGACGACGAATACGTGCAGGAACATGGCGGTCGCGCCTGGGTGGGGCGGAACACCAAGCGCCGTCTCGGCATGGGATCGCGCGTGCACGTGATCGTCACGTCCGTGAACCCCATCGAAGGGCTCGTGGATCTCACGCTCGTGGAAGTCGAGCCGGAGAAGACGAGGAAGCCGCAGCGCTCGCCGAGCCGCCGCGCGCCGGGCGCGAAAAGCGCCGGTGCTGGCAAGAAGAAGCGCGGCAAGGAGAAATAGGTGAGCGAAAAAGTCTATGGAGTGCACGCCGTGCGTGCACTGCTCATGCGTCATGCCGAGCGCGTGACCTCGGTGACGTTGGTCGAAGGCAAGGCCGAGCCGCGTGTGGCCGAGATCCAGACGCTGACGCAAAAAGCGGGCAAGCCGTTGAAGCGCGCCGCGCCGGCCGTGTTCAAGCAGTTGTTCGGTGACGCCGTTCACCAGGGCGTATTCGCCGACGTGTTGCCCCTGCAGGGCTGGCGCGAAGAAGAACTGGTCACGGCGATCACCACCGCGCTCGAAGAGAAGAAGGCGCCATTCGTGCTGGTCCTCGACGGCGTACAGGATCCTCACAACCTCGGCGCTTGCCTGCGCACGGCGGACGCCTGCGGGGCGTTGGCGGTGGTGATTCCCAAGGACCGCGCGGTGCAGATGAACGCGACCGTTCGCAAGGTGGCGGCCGGCGCCGCCGAGACCACGCCGCTCGCGGTGGTGACCAATCTCTCGCGCACGCTGAAGCTGCTCAAGGAGGCGGGCCTCTGGGTGGTGGGCGCGGACGCGGAAGCGCCGAAGCTCGCGCATGAGACCGACCTGGCCGGTCCGATCGCGCTGGTCATGGGAGCTGAAGGATCCGGGCTACGACAGCTCACACGCGAGAACTGCGACTTCCTGGTCCGGCTTCCCCAGCAGGGCGCCGTGGAAAGCCTCAACGTGTCCGTGGCTACCGGAATGCTGTTGTATGAGGCACTTCGCCAGCGGCTGGGTACGAGGCAGCCTCAGCCCTGACGAAGATGGGCGAGACGCGCCTTCACGGCGTCAGGCGCATTGCTCATGCGGAACGCGAACGTCGTGGAGGAGTCCGCGGAAGTCACGGTCAACGTGCCGAGATGCGCTTTCGCGATCTCGGAGCAGATGAAGAGGCCGAGCCCGAGATTGTGGGATCCGCCCGCCACCGTACCTTCGAATGGCCGGAAGATCGCGGCGAGTTTCTCGGGCGGAATCGTGACGCCCTGGTTGGTCACCGACAACGAAAATTCCTGCGCGTTGCTCTGAACATTCACCTGGATCGCGCTGTCCTGCGCTCCGTGGGTGATGGCATTGGAGAGCAGATTCGAGAGCATCTGTTCCAGGCGACGCGCATCACACACCACGGGTCCGTCGATGTGGATCGTGGATTCGATCTGCCGCTTCGAATTCGTGGAGCGCAACTCCTGGACCACCTGCTGCAGGTTCTGCTCGAGAGCGGATGTCTCGGCATGAACGGCCGGCAATCCCCCGCCTAGACGTCCACGGGCGAGGTCGAGCAGATGATCGACGAGCTCGGCGATGCGGCCCGCGCTTCGCTGAATGATCTGAGTCATCCTGGATTGAGCAGGATCGGAAACCTGTTTTTGAAGTACCGCTCCCGCAGTGACGATGGCGCCCACGGGGTTCCGCAGGTCGTGTCCGAGTACTGCGATGAAACGCTCGCGCAGCGCGGATTGGCCACGCTCTGTCGCGAGCTCGAGTTCGCGGCGCAGCTCACGGTCGTGCGCTTCGAGATTGAGCGAGATGAGCTGGGCAAACAGTGTCAGCGTGCCGACAGCAGGAGATTCCCTGAGCCTGGCAGGTTTGGGATCGATGGCGCACAGAGTGCCGAAGAAGTCGCCATTGGCGCGATAGATGGGAACGGAGATGTAGCTCTGGAAACCGTAACGACGAGGGGTGTGGTGATCGGCGTACTCGGGATCCATGGCGACATGGTCGATGACGATGGCCTTTCGCTCACAGCGTATTTCGTCGCAGAGAGTAGTCTCGACCTCGAGTTCACCGCCCGGCGCGAGCCCGAACCCGATCTCGTCGCGCACCGCGCAGGTGATCCAGCGTTCGGCGGTGACGCGTGCCACCGCCGCGAATCCCAACCCCGTGGTCCTGCACACCACCTCGAGCAGGGTTTCGATCGATGGGATCCTCGATATGGCGGTGATGTCGGCCTGGAAGTCGTGTTCGCGCGTGAGGGTGGGGCTCATCGGCGGCGATTATGACCATCCGGGCAGGCGCATAGTCGGCTTTTGCCCGTCCGGCTGACGGGGCCGGTAACGGGGGACGCTCTGACCAAGTCCCTGAATTTTCAGCGGTGCAGGGAGCGATTGGCTTGCCTGCGCCCCCGGTCGGCGGGTATATTCCGCGCCCGTTTCTGACCCCCTTGCCACACCGCCAACCTCAGGCGGGTGGCTATATCCACAAGGAGTATCCATGAGGCATTACGAAATCGTGTTCCTGGTCCATCCGGACCAGAGCGAACAAGTCCCCGCCATGATCGAGCGCTACCGCGGAATG
>JBKPPO010000155.1:0-19797 GCA_046733635.1 Pseudomonadota bacterium
GCTGGCCGCGCGCCGCGCGGAAGGCCTGCGCGCCGAGCTGGAAGGCGCCCGCGCCAAGATTGCGAGCGAAGCCGAACAACGCGCGCGCGACGCAGAGATGTTGCGGCAAAGTGAGGCCCAGGTGCGCCTCGCGATCGAAAACGCCTCTCGCGCCGCGCTCGACGCCAACAGCGAAACCTTCCTCAAGCTTGCGCGTGAAGTCTTCGGGCGCGATCAGACCGCGGCCAGCGCCCAGCTCCGCGAGCGCGAAGAAGCCATCAAACAACTCGTGGAGCCCCTGAAGATCGCGATCGCCCGCCAGGAAGAACAGGCGCTGGCGTTTCAACGCGAGCGTCTCGAGACCACGGGCAAACTCTCCGGTCAGATCGAGAATCTCGTGAAGATGCAGGACGTCCTGCATCGGGAGACGCGCAGCCTGTCCACCGCGCTGCGCCGTCCCGAAGTCCGCGGCCGCTGGGGGGAGATCACGCTGCGCCGCGTGGTCGAGCTCGCGGGCATGTCCGAGCACTGCGATTTCTCCGAACAGAACCAGGTGAGCGCCGAAGGCGGCGCGTTGCGGCCCGACCTGCTGGTTCGCATGCCGGATGCGCGCAGCATCGTCATCGACGCGAAAACACCGCTGGATGCCTATCTGGACGCGAGTGAAGCGCCCGACGACGAGACGCGTCGCACGGCCCTGAAGCGCCACGCTCAACAAGTGGACAAACGCGTACGCGAACTGAGCCAGAAGAGTTATTGGGAGCAGTTCGAACAGAGCCCCGAGTTCGCCGTGCTGTTCCTGCCGGGCGACCAGTTCCTGGCCGCTGCGCTCGCTGAAAATCCCGACCTGCTCGACGACGCGCTCAGGCAGCGCATCATCGTCACCACGCCCTCGACGCTCATGGCGTTGCTCAAGGTCATCGCCTACGGTTGGCGCCAGACCCGCATGAGCGAGAATGCGCGCGAGATCCGCGAACTCGGCCAGGATCTGCACAAGCGACTCAACGTGTTCGTGGGCCACCTGCAGAAGATAGGCCGGTCGCTGGGCAGCGCGGTCGAGGCCTTCAACTCCGCGGTGGGTTCGATGGAACGCAATGTGCTGCCGCAGGCGCGCAAGTTTCCCGAGCTCGGCGCCACCAGCGACGCGCCCATCGAGCCCGTCGATCCCATTGAGAAGGCCGTGCGCAGCCTGGCTGTCTCCGCGCCGTCGCTGGAATCCGATGTCACCGCCGAGCCTTCCGACACCCCTCGCAATCCTTCATGACCGACACCTCTTTCGATCCGCGCCGGCACCAGCCCGCGCACCAGGAATTCTCGGGCCGCGTCGTGCTCGTCACGGGCGCCGGCTCCGGCATCGGCCGGGCCGTATCGCTGGCGCTGGCACAAGCCGGTGCGCAGGTCATCCTGCTCGGCCGCACGGTCAAGAAGCTCGAGGCCGTTCACGCGGAGATCGAGAAGCTCGGCGCACCCGAGGCGACGATCGTGCCGTTCGACCTCGAGAAGGCGCTGGCGTCGGATTACGAGGCACTGGCGGCCGCCATCGAGCAGCGTTATGGCCGGGTGGACGGGCTGCTCCACAATGCGGCCCTGCTGGGCACGCTCACGCCGATCGAGCAGTACGACGTGCCGACGTTCATGCGCGTGATGCACGTGAACGTCACCGCGGCTTTCGTGCTCACCCAGCAGCTGCTGCCGCTGCTCAAGAAGTCCGACGATGCGGCGGTACTGTTCACGTCGAGCGGCGTGGGCAAGCGCGGGCGCGCCTACTGGGGTGCGTATTCGGTGTCCAAGTTCGCCGTGGAAGGACTCACGCAGGTGCTGGCGCCGGAGCTCGAGAACACTTCGAACGTGCGCGTGAACATCCTGGATCCCGGCAAGGTGCGCACGTCCATGCGCCGTCAGGCCTACCCGTCGGAAGCGCCCGAGTCCCTGCCGCTGGCGGAATCGCTGACCGGGCCCTACCTCGCGCTGCTCGGACCGGCGAGCGCCGGCGTGACCGGCCGCCGATTCGAGGCGCAGGGCTAGCTAGTCCGCCTCGTCTTCCGCCGCGGGCGTCGCCGGCGGTTTCAGCAGCGCCTCGATCTCGTCTTCTTCGAGCTGCCGGAACTGGCCGCGCGAAAGGGATTTCTCGAGCGCGAGGTTGCCCATCGAGATGCGCATCACGCGACTGACCAACGCCCCCTGACGCTCGAAGAGCTGGCGGATGTCCTTGCCGCTCGCGCCGCGCGCGACGACGGAGTACCAGCGATTCGAGCCTTCGAGATCGGCTTCGCTGTTCGTGACGGAGTCGATGATCATGCGCGCAGGCCGGTCGAGCTTGCCGCTCTTCACGCCTTCCACCTCGTCCGGGCCGAGCTGGCCTTTCACGCGCACCTGGAATTCCGTGGCGAGCTTGTGCACCGCGCGCTGTAGTTTGGTGGCGAGCGCGCCGTCGGAGGTGACGAGCTCCAGCCCGCCGTCGACGCCGGGCATGGGACTGATCGCAATGAAGCGGCGGCCCGCCGTCTTCGGCAGACGATCGATCAGCGGTGCGCGCGCGCCCTCGGCGTCACGCGTCACACGCGCCGTGTCTTCCGGACGCAGCGGATCACCGGCCGAGCGATTGAACATGAACGCCTGCGCCGAGGCGGCGGCACGAGTACGGATGGCGCGGCCGTCGAGACGGATGTCGTCGTGTGGCGTGACCTTGATACCGAGTTCGGCGATGCGGCCGTTCACGGTGAGGCGCTGCGCGCGGATCCACTCCTCGACCGCGCGGCGCGAGCCCAGCCCCCGCTGGGCCAGATACTTCTGGAGCCGCTCGGGTTCTCCTCCCCGTGCGGAACCCGCCGGCGACTGACGCGGGCGAGGCATGCGGATTTATTCGTCGCGCGGCGGGGCCGCGACGAGTCCGGCCGCGGAATTGCCGGGCGCGGAGAGTTCTTCTTCTTCGTCGTCATCGGGCGCGGCATCGAGCCCGCCCTCTTCACGACGCTCTTCCTTGCGATCCTCCGACGGCGTGTCTTCGGCGCTGACGTTGACCATGGGCACTTCGCCGGAGTCGAGAGCCACCGTCTCGGGAACGGCACTTCCGGAATCCGCGGCTGGCGCGTTCTCGCCGTTGGTCTGCGACTCTGGCTGGCCATCCTTCTGGCCTTCGACGGACAGCGGAAGCTGCAGGTTGAGATCGCTCAGCGACTTGAGCTCGGCGAGCGGCGGCAGGTCCTCTATGGACTTGAGCGAGAAGTAATCCAGGAACTCGTCGGTGGTGCCGAGTAGTTCGGGCCGGCCAGGGACATCGCGATGCCCGACGACGCGCACCCAGTTGCGTTCCATGAGCGTCTTCACGATCTCGGGATTCACGGCCACGCCGCGCACGTTCTCGATCTCCGCGCGCGTGATGGGCTGGCGGTACGCGATGAGCGCCAGCGTCTCGAGCAGCGCGCGCGTGTATTTCTTGGGGCGGTCGGGCCAGAGGCGCGACACCTCGTGCGAGAACTCCGTGCGGACCTGGAACCGGAAACCGTTGGCGGTCTCCTTGATCATCACGCCGCGGCCCTCGTAATCCGCCGCCAGCGCTTCGAGGTGCGCGCGCATCTCCTTGGTCGCCGGGCGGGACTGCTCGTCGAACACCTGCTGCAGTTCGGAAATGGGCACGGGGCGGCCCGCAGCCAGCAGCGCCGCTTCGATCACGTTCTTGAAGTAGGCATCACTCATGCTTTTCTCCGTCCGTTGCGCTTTCGGGCAAGGGATCCACTGATTCGGCGTCGACGTCTTCGTCGGAGTCGTCGTCGAGGTCATCCACGTATGACGTGGCGCTGCCTTCGATGTCGGCTTCGTTGGCGGCGGCGTCGAGCTTGGCGTCGTTGTCGATCGCCAGCTTGAGTCCGCGCTGGCCTTCGCCCTTGCGCACGTGAATCGGCGCGTAGGCTTCGGTCTGCACGATCTCGATGAGGCCTTCGCGGACGAGCTCGAGGATCGCGACGAAGGTGACCGTGACGCCCATGCGTCCCTCTTCGGGTTTGAAGAGGTTCACGAACTCCACGAAGCTCGATTTTTCGAGGTTCGAGAGGATATCAGACATGCGCACGCGCACCGACAGCCGCTCCCGGCGGATGTGGTGATGCGCGAACATCTCCGCGCGCTGGACCACGTCGCGGAACGCCATCAACATCTCCTGCATGGCGATCTGCGGCAGCGGGCGCGAACTCTTGCGCTCGAGCAGGTCCGCGCTCGCCACCCAGGTGTCGCGGTCGATGCGCGGGATGCGGTCGATGTTCTCGGCCGCACTCTTGAAGCGTTCGTATTCCTGCAGGCGGCGGACCAGGTCCGCTCGCGGATCGCCCTCTTCGCCCGCAGCGGCTTCCGCGGCGCGCGGCAGCAGCATGCGCGACTTGATCTCGGCGAGCGTGGCGGCCATCACCAGGTATTCGCCCGCGAGCTCGAGCTGCATGTCGGCCATGAGGCCGATGTACTCCATGTACTGCTTCGTGATGTCCGCGATCGGGATGTCGAGGATGTCGAGGTTCTGCCGCCGGATCATGTACAGCAGCAGGTCGAGCGGGCCCTCGAACGCGTCGAGGAACACCTCGAGCGCCTGCGGCGGGATGTAGAGATCCTTCGGGAGCTGCGTGATCGCCTCGCCATTCACGATGGCGAACGGCATCTCCACCTGCTCGGGCGCGGCCGGGCGCTCCGCGAATTCGGTATCGGTGTGGTCGACCTGTGAGTTGTCGACGACGACACGCAGATCGGGCCTGGAAGCTTTCTTGGCCATCTATCCCTCGCTCAATCCATTCGCAGGTTCATGGCGCGGCGGACGTCATCGAGCGTGGCGCGCGCGGCCTCGCGGGCCTTCTCGGCGCCCTCGGCGATGATGTTGCGCACCAGCTCGGGGTTCTCTTCGAACTCGACCGCCCGCTTGCGGATGCCGCCGATCTCCTCGACCACCTTGTCGATGAGCGGTTTCTTGCACTCGAGGCAGCCGATGCCCGCCGTGCGACAGCCGTTGGCGGCCCAGGTGCGCGTCTCTTCGCTCGAATAGATCTTGTGCAGGTCGAAGACCGGGCAGACCTCGGGATTGCCGGGATCGGTGCGCCGCACGCGCGCCGGATCGGTCTGCATCTGCTTGAGTTTCTTCGCGACCTCGTCCGTGTCCTCGCGCAACCCGATGGTGTTGCCGTAGGACTTGGACATCTTGCGGCCGTCGAGGCCCGGTACCTTGGGCGTGGCCGTGAGCAGGACCTGCGGCTCGGGCAGGATGCTGACACTGCCGCCTTCGAGATAACCTAACAACCTCTCGCGGTCGGCCACGGTGAGGCGCGTGTTGCTGGTGACGACCTCGCGTGCCTTGTCGAGCGCGAGCTGGTCGCCGGTCTCCTGGAATTTCTTGCGGAGCTGCTTGTACAGGCCGCTGTTGCGCCCGCCGAGCTGCTTGACCGCCTTCTCCACCTTGGCTTCGAAGTCGGGCTCGCGGCCATAGAGATGGTTGAAGCGGCGCGCGACCTCGCGTGTGATCTCGACGTGTGCCACCTGGTCTTCACCCACGGGCACATAGGCGGGCTTGTAGAGCAGGATGTCGGCGGTCTGCAGCAACGGATAGCCGAGGAAGCCGTACGTGGCGAGATCCTTTTCCTTGAGCTGTTCCTGCTGGTCCTTGTAGCTCGGCACGCGTTCCAGCCAGCCCAGCGGCGTCATCATCGAGAGCAGCAGGTGGAGCTCCGCATGCTCCGGAACCTGCGACTGCACGAACACCGTGGACACGCCCGGGTTGAGACCCGCGGCCAGCCAGTCGATGAGCATCTCGTGGATGAAGCGCGGCAGTTGTTTGGTGTCTTCGTAACCGGTGGTCAACGCATGCCAGTCCGCGACGAAGAAGAAGCACTCGTACTGGTACTGGAGGTCGATCCAATTCTTGAGCGCGCCGTGGTAGTTGCCGAGGTGCAACTGACCGGTCGGGCGCATGCCGGAAAGGACGCGTTTTGCTTGTGGATGGCTGCTCACGGAAGCGGCGGATTATACAGGCCGATCCGCCGCCTAAAGCCCCAAAGTCTCCAGTGATCCGCGACCAATCCTTGTTACGGCGGGAGGCGTGACGGCCAGATCCACCACCGTCGTGGGCTCGATGCCGCAGTGGCCGCCGTCGAGCACACAATCCACTTGATGCTCGAGGCGATTTCTGATCTCGCGGCCATCCGTCAGCGGCATTTCGTCGCCTGGCAACAGGAGCGTCGAACTCATGATCGGCTCGCCGAGTTCGGCCAGCAGCATGCGCGGCACCTCGTGGTCCGGGATGCGGATGCCGATGGTCTTGCGCTTCTCGTGCTGCAGCCGACGTGGGGTCTCCTTGGTGGCCGGCAGCAGGAAGGTGTACGGCCCCGGCGTCGCGCCCTTGAGCATGCGGAACTGCCAGGTCTCCACCTTCGCGTACTTCGCGATCTCGGCGAGGTCGCGGCACACCAGCGTGAAATGGTGGTGACGATCGGCATCGCGGAGCCGGCGGATGCGGTCGAGAGCGTCCTTGTCGCCGATGTGGCAGCCCAGCGCATAACAGGAATCCGTCGGGTACACGATGAGCCCGCCGCCGCGCAGGATCTCGGCCGCGCGCCGGATGAGCCGGAGCTGGGGGTTCTGGGGATGGAGCTCGAAGTACTGACTCACGTTGCCGTTATGATACGCGTCCGCCCCCGGACACCCTGCCCGACCTCATGCAGACGCTCATCGAACTCGCGCCGCTCATCGCCTTCTTCATCGCCTACAAGTGGTTTGGCGGGATTTATGTCGCCACCGTCGTGCTCATGGTGGCCATGCTGCTGCTGCTGGCGTTCGGCTGGCTGCGCGAGCGGAAAGTCTCGCAGATGCACTTCGTCAGCGCGGCGCTGGTGTGGGTGTTCGGCGCCGCGACGCTGCTGCTGCGCGACGAGCGTTTCATCCAGTGGAAAGCCACGGTGTTCTACTGGCTGGTGGCCGTGGTGATCGGCGGCACGGTGTTCATCGGCAAGAAGACGCTGCTGGAACGGCTGCTCGGGGGCAATCTGCCCGAAGGCGTCACGGTATCCGCCTCGCGCTGGCGCAACGTCTCCTTGTTCGCCGCAGCGTTCTACGTGGCGCTGGGATGCCTGAATCTCTGGGTGGCGTACACCCTGAGCATGGACACCTGGGTGGCGTTCAAGACCTGGGTCGTGATCCCACTCGTCTTCCTGTTCACGCTGGCGTTGTTGCTGCTCATCATGCGCGGCCAGAAGACGGAGCCGGCATGAGCACGCGAGTCGACAGGCTTCGTGCCGCGCTCGAGTCGGCGCTGTCGCCCGTCTCCCTCGACATCCGCGACGACAGCGCGAAACACGCCGGCCACGCCGGCGCCCGCGAAGGCGGCCATTTTCACGTGACCATCGTCGCCGCCGGCTTCGCGGGCCGCGGACCCGTCGAGCGACATCGCATGGTCTATGCCGCCGCCGCCGAACTGATGGGCCGCGACATCCACGCCTTGTCGATCGATGCACGCGCGCCGTGATTCCTGCCGTATCCGCAGCCCCCGCCCCCGTCACCTTCATCCGATGAGAGATCCCATGAAACTCACCCCTGTCCTGGCCACCACCCTGGTCGTCATGCTGGCCGCGTGCTCCAAGCAGCAGGAAGCGCCCAAGGCCGTCGATGCGGCTCCCGCTTCACCGACCGTCGTCACCGTGAATGGCAAAGCCATCACGCAGAAGACTTTCGAAACCTACGCGCAGGACATCGCGCGCCGCCCCTTCGCGGAGATCTCCGCCGAAGACCGGGATCAGATCAAGGAGAACCTGGTGCGCCTGGAGTTGTTTGCCCAGGATGCCGAGAAGACCGGTCTCATGAAGGACCCCGACCTCGCGGCCAGCCTCGAAGTGGCGCGTCTGCAGATCATCCAGCAAGCGACGGCGGCCAAGCTCGCCAAGGAACAGCCGCCCACGGACACCGAATTGCGCAGCGAATACGACGCGCAACTGGCTGCGATGCCGCTCGTGGAATACCGCGCGCGGCACATCGTCGTGAGCGGCGAAGACGTGGCGCAGAAGGTCATCGAGCGGCTCAAGAACGGCGGCGACTTCGCTTCGCTGGCGAAGCAGATGTCCATCCAGAAGGAAACGGCGCGTAACGGCGGTGAGCTCGGCTGGTTCCCGCCCAATGCGCTGGGACCGGAATTCGGCCAGGCCATCGGGCTGCTCAAGAAAGGCGAGATCACCTCGACGCCCGTGCAAACCCGACTGGGCTGGCACGTGATCCAGCTTCAGGAGACGCGCGATCGTCAGCCACCCGCATTCGATTCCGTGCGCGAACAGGTGGCCCGCTTCGTGCTCACCAAGAAGTTGACCAAGACTTCCGATGAGATGATCAAGGCGGCGAAGGTGGATCCGCCGCTGACCACGCTGACCGCGCCGGCGCCCGCAGCTGCGCCCGCCGCGGCGACTCCAGAGGCCGCGCCTGCCACGGCGCCAGCACCGGCGCCCTCCAACTGATTCGGATCTTCGGCGAGCAACGGCCGCCGCGGCTAACTGCCCGGCGGCCGTTTCGTTTCCAGAATCTTCTGCAGGGCAGTTTCATCGAGGATGGGCACGCCGAGCGCTTCCGCCTTCGCGAGCTTGGATCCCGCATCCGCTCCCACCACCAGGAAACTGGTCTTCTTGGAGACGCTGCCCGATACCTTGGCCCCGAGTTCGCGTAGCGCATCCTCGGCCGGCTCGCGCTGGATGCCTGCCAGAGTGCCGGTGATCACGAACGTGAGGCCGGCAAGCGGCAGGTCCGCGGCGGCCGCCACGGCGATGTCCGGCCAGCGGACGCCTGCGGCGCGCATTCGGGCGATGACCTCACGGGCCTGAGGATTCGCGAAGAACTTCGCGACTTCCGCCGAGACCACCGGCCCCACATCGGGTGTCTGCGCGATGCGCTCGGCGCTCGCGGCCATGAGATCGTCGAGATTGCCGAACTGCTCCGCGAGGGCACGAGCGGTCGATTCACCCACCTGCGGAATACCGAGGCCGAACAGGAAACGCGGCAGCGTGGTCTTCTTGCTCTTCTCGATCGCATCGATGATGTTCTTCGCCGACTTCTCGCCCATGCGCTCGCGTTCGGCCAGGGATTTCGCCTCGAGCGCGTAGAGGTCGGCGGGCGAACCGATGGAGCCATCCTCGACGAGCTGCTCGATGAGTTTTTCGCCCAGCCCGTCCACGTCCATGGCGCGCCTTCCTGCGAAATGCATGATCCACTCGGCGCGTTGCGCGCGGCACTTGAGCACGCCGCCCGTGCACTTGTAGACGGCCTGGTCTTCCTGTCGCACCACGGGCGAGCCGCAGACCGGACAGGACGAAGGCATGACGATCTCGCGCGCATCGGCGGGGCGGCGGTCGGGTAGATAGCGCACGACCTCGGGGATCACGTCGCCCGCGCGGCGGACCACCACGGTGTCCTTGATCTTGAAGCCCTTGCGCGCCACTTCATCCATGTTGTGCAACGTGGCGTTGCTCACGGTCACGCCGCCGACGAACACGGGCTTGAGTTTGGCGGCCGGCGTGAGCGCCCCCGTGCGACCGACGTTGAAGATCACGTCTTCGAGGACCGTCATCTCCTCATCGGCCGGATACTTGTGCGCCAGCGCCCAGCGCGGCGCACGCGACACGAACCCCAGCTTCTCCTGGTCGGCGCGGCTATCTACCTTGTAGACCACGCCGTCGATCTGGTACGGGAGCCTTGCACGGCGCGCGCCGATGTCGCGGTAGTACTCGAGGCAGCCCTCGACGCCTTTCACCTTGCGGGCTTCGGGACAGGTGCGCAGGCCCCAGGCGTTGAGCTGCCTGGCGAGATCGCTGTGGCGATCGGGGATCTCGCCGCCCTCCACCACGCCCAGCGAGTAGAAATAGAGGTCGAGCGGGCGTGTGGCCGTGATGCGCGAATCGAGTTGCCGCAGGCTGCCCGAGGCGGCATTGCGCGGGTTCACGTAAGTCTTTTCGCCGCGCGCCGTCGCGTCGGCGTTCATCTTCGCGAAGCCGGCGTACGGCAGGAAGACTTCGCCGCGCACTTCGAGCACCGCGGGCGGTTTGCCGCGGAGCTTGCGCGGCACGGAGCGGATCGTGGCGACGTTCGCGCTCACGTCCTCTCCCGTGACGCCATCACCGCGCGTGGCCGCGCGCTCGAACACGCCGTTGCGATAGAGCACCGAGATCGCGAGGCCGTCGAGCTTGGGTTCGGCGGCGTATTCGATCGGCCCTTCGGCACCGAGGCGCTCGCGCACCTTGCGATCGAAATCCACCAGGTCCTCGTCGGTGAAGCCATTCTCGAGCGAGAGCATCGGGATGGCGTGCTGGACCTCGCCGAACTCCGACGCAGCCGCACCCGCCACGCGCTGCGTGGGGGAATCCGCGGTGATCAGCTCGGGATGTTTGGCCTCGATCTCCCGAAGCTCCCGCATGAGCCGGTCGTATTCGGCATCGGGAACGGAGGGCTCGTTGAGGATGTAGTAGCGATGATCGTGATCGTTGATCTCATCGCGCAATCGGGCGGCGCGAGCCGCATCCGCGGAAGTGGCCACGCCGGAGAATCAGCCCTCGCTGGAAGCGCGCCCGCCGGGGGCGTCTTCGAGCGATTGGCGCAGACGCGCGATGCGGTCCGCGGTGAGCTCCTCGCCGTGCTGATCGGTGATCAAACCACCGAGACGCTCGGCGAGCTGCCGAGCGGCATGCACCAGCTCCTCGAACACTTCGCGTTGCGGCAGCGGCCCGGGCAATACGGCGAAGAGGTTCAGTCCCGAGAATCGCTGCGAGTCCATGATCGAGGGATCGAAGGTGCCGGGCTGCGCCAGTGCGGCCGCGCTGAGCATCACCCGGCCCTGCTCGTCGGGCAGGTGGAAGATCTCCATCGGACCATGCCAGAACCCGCAGCCGTTGAACGCCTGACGCAGCGCGCGGCCGGCGAATCGCGGATCGCCCTTGGGGATCACGCGCAAGGCGACGATTCGGCGCTGACCTTCGGGCGGCCATTCCAGCGTGAGTTGCGGCGCGAGCGTGGGCGCCGCGGCCTCATCGACGACACGCACCGCGGAGATCTCGTCGTCCTGACCGATGTAGGGTTCGGCACGGCCGAAGGACGCGGGCGGGGTCGCTCCCACGACGGCGTCGACCGCCACGTCATTCGAGATGGAGATACCGAGTGCGCGGCGCGTGCCGGTGTCCGTCGTACTGGATAGTTCGATCACGGGCAGCGCTTCGGGCACCGCCATGCGCGCTTCGCGCACCACGTTGATCTCCGGAAGCGGTTTGATGTCGGCGCGCGGCTCTGCGCGCGATTCTTCGCGCACGTGCACACGTTCTTCGCGCGCCTGCGCACGCGGCGCCGGAACGTCTTCGCGCGACTCTTCCCGGGCGCCAGCCGCCGCGAGCCTCTGATTGCGCGCGCGCCACCATTCGAAACCCGCGATGCCGGCGACGAACAGCAGGCCTACGACGAGCAGGATGATGCGCAGTTCGGGCATCGTGGAATCGACCTCAGGCCGTCGCCATGCGCACTGCTTCGTCGACGTCCACGGCGACCAGGCGCGAGCAGCCGGGCTCCGTCATCGTGACACCGAGAAGCTGCTGGGCCAGCTCCATCGTCGCCTTGTTGTGCGTGATGAAGATGAACTGCACGCGTTCGGACATCTGCTTCACGATGTCACAGAAGCGTCCGACGTTGTGTTCGTCGAGTGGCGCGTCGACTTCGTCGAGCAGACAGAACGGCGCGGGGTTGAGGTCGAAGATCGAGAACACCAGCGCGACCGCCGTCAGCGCCTTCTCACCACCGGAGAGCTGATTGATGGTGCTGTTGCGCTTGCCGGGCGGACGCGCCATCACGGCGACGCCAGCGGACAGGATGTCTTCGCCCACGAGTTCGAGGTAAGCGTGACCGCCACCGAACAGCTTGGGGAATTTCTCCTGCAAGCCGCTGTTGATGCGGTTGAAAGTGTCTTCGAAGCGCGTGCGCGTCTCCTTGTCGATCTTGCGCATGGCTTCTTCCAGCGTCTCGAGCGCCGCGGTGACGTCGGCGAACTGGCGATCCAGGTATTCCTTGCGCTCACTCGACTCCTTGAGTTCGTCGATGGCGGCGAGGTTCACCTGCCCCAGCTTCTCGAGGTCGGCACGGGTGCCCGAGAGCGACTCTTCCCAGGCCGGCACGGCGGCGTCGGGCGCGAGTCCGGCGAGGACCTCGGGTAGTTCGAAGCGCGTGGCTGCGAACTGTTCCACCAGACCTTCGCGGCGCACGCGGGATTCCTGCGCGACCATGCGCGCCTGTTCCATCGCTTCGCGCGCGGAGTTCACGCGGCGTTCGGCATCGACGCGTTTCTCATCGAGCTCGCGCAGCGAGCCATCGGCCTCTTCGAGCGCGCGGCGCTCGGTGGCGAGTTCGGCTTCGATCTCGAGGCGGCGCTCGAGGAAATCCTTGAGCTTGGCTTCGAGCTCGACGATGGGCGTATCGCCATCGACGAGCGCAGCTTCGAGCTCTTCGCTGCGCGCCTGCGTCTGCATGCGCTGGTCGGCCATGCGTTTGAGCCCCACGGACATGGAGCTTTCGCTCGACCGGCGGGACTCGATGCGGATCACGAGGTCGCGCGACGCGAGCTGCGCGCTCTGCCAGCGGTCGCGCGCGGACTGCACCGCCTCGCGCCGGCCTTCACGCTCGCCTTCGAGCTCGGCGCGGCGGGAATCCAGCGCGTCCAGCGCGAGCAGACCGCGGTCGAGTTCGGCGCGGGCGCGCGCCAGGGCGTCCTGACCGATGCCGACTTCGCGCGTGACTTCGGCGACCTCCACTTCGAGGCGTTCGCGCCGCACCGTCGACTGCTTGGAGCGCGCGCGTTCGCCTTCGAGCTGGCCCAGCAGGTCCGCATGCGAACGATGCGCGCCCTGGATGTGGCTCTGCGCGAGATCCCGCTCCTTTTCGGCAGTGGCGAGTTCTTCGCGGCTGGCCGCGAGCTGCGCTTCGGCCGCCCGCGTGTTTTCTTCGCTCGTCGCGAGTTCCGCGCGCAGCTGCTTCACACGCTGCTCGCGCTCGAGCACACCGGAATGCGGATCGCCGCCGCGATTCACGCGCAGCCAGTCGCGTCCCAGCCACTCGCCCGTACGCGTGATGACGGATTCGTCGTGCGCGAGGTTGCGGCGAATCGCCAAGGCTTCGGTGAGCGTCTCGGCGAGACGCACGCGAGACAACAGGCGCACGATGGCGCCCGGTCCGCTGACGACGCCCGACAACATGCCGGCGGCGCCATCCGCGTCGACGAAACCATCGGATTGCAGTAGTGAGACGCGGCCCACTGGGAGCGACGGCAGCACATCGGCGACCTGGTCGAGTTCGTCGACGCACAGCGCTTCGAGGTAATCGCCCAACGCGGTTTCCACCGCGCGCTCCCAGCCATTCTTCACGCTGAGCTGCGCGGCGAGGCGCGGCTGCTTGCCGAGCCCCGAGGAGTTCAGCCACTCCGCGGTGCGCGAATCACCGCGCTGCAAGGCTGCCTTCTGCAGCGCTTCGAGCGACACCACCTCGGCACGGCGCTTTTCGCGATCGGCGCGCGCCTGCTCCACCTTGCTCTCGGCGTCGAACTGCGCGGCGCGCAGTTTCTGCGAACGGTCCAGCGCCGCATTCAGCGCGCGCGAGAGTTCATCGGCCGTACCGCGCGCCACGGATTCCTTCTCCGTGAGCTGCGCCAGCAGCGCCGAGGATTCCTGCGCAATCAGCGATTCGCGTTCGATGGACAGGCGGTCCGCCTGGGCCGAAAGCCGGCGAAGCTGGTTCTCGAGCTGCTCGATGCGCGCGCGCTCCACCTGCGTGGTCTGATGTGCGGAGCCCAGTTCGCGATTGAATCCTTCCCAGCGCTGCTGCCACTCGGAGAGCTGCTGCTCGGCGCTCCTCAGCTCCTCGTTGAGCGTGCCTTCGGCGGTCTTCGCGAGTTCGAGCTCCGGCGCCAGTTTCTCGATTTCCTCGCGCAGGCTCGCGATCTCGCGCTCGTCGCGCTCGATGTGGGCGTTGAGTTCGGCCAGCGTGGCGCGCGCCTTGGCGAGTTCGTTGCGCTGCTGCTCGCGCAGCTGGCGCGTGTGTTCGATGGTCTGCTCGGCGCGGCTGATCTCCGCGCCGACTTCGTAATAACGCGCCTGTACGCCATTCACGCGCTCGGACTGCTCGGTCTGGTAGACGCGCTGCGTCTCGATCGCCGCTTCGGCGGCGCGCTGATCGGCCAGCGCCTGCTGCATCGACAGCTCGCACTCGCGAACGGCGCTGTCCTGCACCTCGGCGCCGGAGTCGATCTCGCGCAGGCGCAGCGCGAGTAGTTCGGCCGTGAGCCGGCGTTCGGTTTCCTTGAGAGCCTGGTAGCGGCGCGCCGTGGCGGCCTGGCGCTGCAGATGGCGGATCTGCTTGTCCACCTCGTCGCGCACGTCCTGTAGGCGCTCGAGGTTCTCGCGCGTGTCGGAGATGCGCGCCTCGGTTTCCTTGCGTCGCTCCTTGTAACGCGAGATGCCCGCTGCCTCTTCGACGAACATGCGCATGTCGTCGGCCTTGGCCTCGATGACGCGCGAGATCATGCCCTGCTCGATGATGGCGTAGCTGCGCGAACCCAGGCCGGTGCCCAGGAACAACTGCGTGATGTCCTTGCGGCGGCAACGCGCGCCGTTCAGGAAGTAGTTGGACGAGCCGTCGCGCGACACCTGGCGCTTGAGCGAAACCTCGTTGTATTCGGCGTACGGACCGGAGAGCTTGCCGTCGCTGTTGTCGAATACCAGCTCCACCGACGCGGTGCCCACGGGCTTGCGCGAGGCGGAACCATTGAAGATGACGTCGGTCATGTTGTCGCCGCGCAGATGTTTCGCGGAGAGCTCGCCCATCACCCAGCGCACGGCGTCGATGATGTTCGACTTGCCGCAACCATTCGGACCGACGACGCCGGTGAGATTGCTCGGGAATCCGACCGAGGTGGGATCCGCGAACGATTTGAATCCGGCAACTTTGATTTTCGTCAGGCGCATTTCTGTTTTGTCCGTACGGCGCGTGCGGTTGAATTGGCGCCGTAGTGTAAAGTAATCGCAATCTTTTTCAGGCCACCTTCAGTGACGCAGGTGGCCGACAAATCCCGGAACTCAAAATGTCCACGCAACCCTCCACGCAACTTGAGACTTTTACGAATCCCGCGCGCGAGATCGATTACACGATCCGCATGACGCTGCCGGAATTCACCTGCCTCTGCCCGAAAACCGGCCAGCCGGACTTCGCCACCTTCGAACTCGAATACGTGCCCGATGAGCTCTGCATCGAACTGAAGGCACTCAAGCTTTATCTGTGGTCGTTCCGCGATCGCGGCGCGTTCCACGAGGATGTGACCAACCAGATCGCCAATGACATGGCGAAGGCCACGTCGCCGCGGTTCCTGCGGCTCACCGGCAAGTTCAACGTGCGCGGCGGCATCTACACGTCTGTCATCGTCGAACGCCGCAAGAGTGGGTGGCAGCCGCAACAAGTCGTCCAATTGCCCTGATTCTCAAGAAAAATATGCTGAAAACACCGTCATCCCGCCGCCGCTGTACACCAGGGGAAGCGCCGGTATAATCCCGCGTCCTGCAAACCGGCCCCCTTTCCGGATCCGGGCCTGGAGCGACGAAACATGCCGACCAAGCGAGCGGCTGCGAAGCCCGCCAAGCCGAAGAAAGTCGAGAAACCCAAGTTGACCGCAAAGAAACCGGCCGCGAAAACCGTCGCTGCCAAACCCGCCGCGAAACCCGCGCCTGTCAAAGCTCCTGCCGCTGCCGCCAAGCCCGCGGCTGCCGCACCCGCCAAACCCGCACCCAAGGCCGCGCCCGCGGTCGCCGCGAGCGCGTCCTCCGGGACCAGCGTCGCGCAAGCCGTGCGCAAGACTCCTCCGCCGGATCGCATCGTGGTTACCGCCACCGGTGTGGCTTCGGGCCAGTCCGCTGTCGGCGCTTCGATGCGTCCGCCGGCCGGTGCTGAAGATGGCGACGATTCGATGGAGGCCGGCAGCCTGCTCGCAGGTCCGCGCAATGTAACGCCGTACATCACCAAGCGTGGTGAGGCGTACATGAACAAGGAGCAGCTCGAGCATTTCAGGAACATCCTGAATGGCTGGAAGCGCGACCTCATGGAAGAAGTGGATCGCACCGTCTCGCACATGAAGGACGAGGCCGCGAACTTCCCGGACCCGAACGATCGCGCCACGCAGGAAGAGGAATTCAGCCTCGAACTGCGCACGCGCGATCGCGAGCGCAAGCTCATCCGCAAGATCGACGAAGCGCTGAAGCGCGTCGAAGATGGCTCGTATGGTTATTGCCTCGAGACGGGCGAAGAGATCGGCGTGAAGCGCCTCGAAGCCCGCCCCGTCGCCACGCTGACCATCGAAGCGCAGGAGCGCCGCGAGCGTCGTGAACGGCAGTATGGTGATCGGGACGATCGTTACCGCTGATCGCGTGGATGACTCCACTCCAGAACGCCGCCCTCCGAGGCGGCGTTTTCCTTTGTGTGATCGTCCATGACCGGCCGGTTCGCACCCTCGCCCACCGGTCAGTTGCACCTCGGCTCGCTGCTCGCAGCCGTCGGCAGTTACCTCGACGCGCGCGCCAATGGCGCGCGCTGGCTGGTGCGCATCGAGGACATCGATACGCCGCGAGTGATCCCGGGTTGCGCCGACGAGCAACTCCGCACGCTCGAGGCGTACGGATTCGAGTGGGACGGCGAAGTGCTTCATCAGAGCGCGCGCCTTCCGGCCTATCGGGAAGCGCTGGAACGCCTCCAGGCCGCGGGCCGCCTCTTCGCCTGCAGCTGCTCGCGCAAGGACCTCGCGGACGCCGGCGACGACGAAGCGCAGCGATATCCCGGCACCTGCCGCTCCGGCCCCACCAAGCCTGGGCCCACGGCCCTGCGCTTTCGCGTCGAGGATGCGCCTGTCCACTTCGACGACCTGTTCCTGGGACCGCAGTCGTTCGCGAATCCGGGCGACGTGGTGGTGAGGCGCCGCGACGGGCTGACTAGCTACCAGCTCGCTGTCGTGGTCGACGACGCCTTCCAGTCCGTGACTCGCGTGGTGCGGGGAGCCGACCTGCTGGCGAGTACGCCCTGGCAGATGGGCCTCCAGTCGGCGCTGGAGTTGCCGCGGCCTATCTACGGACACCTGCCGCTGCTCACCGAGCCCGACGGCTCGAAGTTGTCCAAATCGCGGCGATCATTGCCGCTCGATCGGGATGCGGTGTCCCCGGCGCTGATTTCCACCCTTACGCATTTGTCGCAATCCCCGCCTCCGGAGCTCGCCCGGGCGCCTATAAAAGAGGTGTGGCGCTGGGCGTTCGCGCACTGGAACCCGCAAGCGCTTGCGGGCAAGGCCTCCGTGGTTTGTCCGCCTTAAGCGACAAACAAGCAGATTCGTCGACCGAAATTGTGGGGTGCAGCGAGAAGGACTAAGGTACAGCACCACACGGAGGGTGAAGGCATGAGCGAACCACGCGTCATCAAGAAGTACCCGAATCGCCGTCTCTACGACACGGTACAAAGCAAATACATCACGCTCGCCGATATCCGGTCTCTGGTGCTCGAGCGAATCGACTTCGTCGTCATCGACAAGAAGTCCCAGGACGACATCACTCGCAGCATCCTGCTGCAGGTGATCGCCGAGCAGGAACACGGAGTCGATCCGGTGATGAGCCGCGATTTCCTCTCGCAGGTGATCCGCAGTTATGGCGGAACGCTGCAGGGGGTGCTCTCGAGTTATCTCGAACAGAGCATGAAACTCTTCAATTCCCAGCAGCGCGAGCTGCGTGAGAAGGTGAAGGCAGTCGTCGGTCTCGATCCGGTGGATACCGTCGCCGGCGTCGCGCAGCGCAACTACCAGCGCTGGCGCTCGGTGCAGGACGAGATCTTCAAGACCCTCATGAACGCCACGGGCCGTGGCGATCGTGCAGGTGAAGACAAGCCCTCCGCCGAGACGCCCAGCCACCAGTAGCGGCGTTCCGAGCTTCACACCCGCGCCCCTTCGGGCGCGGGTTCTCCACCGACAACCTCGATTCCGGAGATCAGCTCGCGGGCTGTTCCGCTGCCCCGGCCCGGACACGCACGATCACGGCGCCTGCGAGCACCACGACCAGCAACCAGCGCGACCCGATCCTCAACGACGTCGCACACCTGAAGAGACTCTTCACCGCGCTGCGCCCACCGTAGATGCTCGTCATCGCGATGCCGATGAGCGCGGGGCCGTAAGCACCCAGAAAGAACAACACGAGGGTCACGGGCGCGGCTGCGAAGGGACTTGACTCCAGCGAGTCGATGATCGGCCACCAGCAGGCCCACGAGAACAGATAGGTCGCCGCCGTGAAGAGTGCGAGCTTGCGATGCAGGGTCCCCTCCTGAGTGTGCTCACGATTGAGACGCCGCAGCGCGGAATCCGGTTGCGTGGCCAAACAAACACCAGGTCCGCGCTGGGCGGACCTGGCGTTCATATCGGGGCGAAAGTCAGGCGCATTGCTCGCACCCCATAACGGAAAACGCCGCCCCGAGGGGCGGCGTCCGTGCATCACAAATATGCAGTTCCAGTTACGCGGCGTCGTCCACGTTGCGCATGGACAGTCGCACGCGGCCCTGGCGGTCGACCTCGAGAACCTTCACGCGAACGTTGTCGCCTTCCTTGAGCTTGTCCGACACCTTCTCGACGCGCTCCTCGCTGATCTGCGAGATGTGCACGAGACCGTCGCGGCCCGGGAGGATGGTGACGAACGCGCCGAAGTCCATGAGGCGGACGACCTTGCCTTCGTACACGCGACCGACTTCGACGTCGGCCGTGATCAGCTCGATGCGGCGCTGGGCTTCGCGGCCCGCGGCGCCCGAGACGCTGGCGATCTTGACCGTGCCATCGTTCTCGATGTCGATCGTGGTGCCGGTCTCCTCGGTGATCTGGCGGATGACCGCGCCACCCTTGCCGATGACGTCGCGGATCTTCTCCGGGTCGATCTTCAGCGTGATGATCGACGGCGCCCACTCCGACATGCCGGCGCGCGGCGCGGCGAGCACCTTGTTCATCTCGCCGAGGATGTGCAGGCGGCCTTCCTTCGCCTGCGCGAGCGCGACCTTCATGATCTCGGGCGAGATGCCTTCGACCTTGATGTCCATCTGCAGCGCCGTGACGCCGTCCTTCGAACCGGCCACCTTGAAGTCCATGTCGCCGAGATGGTCTTCGTCACCGAGGATGTCGGTGATGACCTTGAAGCGCTCGCCCTCGAGCACGAGGCCCATGGCGACGCCGGCGACCGGCGCCTTGATCGGCACGCCCGCGTCCATCAGCGACAGCGAAGCGCCGCAGACCGAGGCCATCGACGACGAACCGTTCGACTCGAGGATCTCCGAGACGATGCGGATGACGTACGGGAATTTCTCCATGTCCGGCATCATCGCGGCGATGCCGCGGCGGGCCAGGTTGCCGTGGCCGATTTCGCGGCGCTTCGGCGAACCCATCATTCCGGTCTCACCGACCGAGAACGGAGGGAAGTTGTAGTGGAACATGAACGGCTCGCGTCGTTCGCCTTCGAGCGCGTCGATGATCTGCGCGTCGCGGCCCGTGCCGAGCGTCGTGGCGACGAGCGCCTGCGTCTCGCCGCGCGTGAACAGCGCCGAACCGTGCGTACGCGGCAGCACGCCTACCTTCACGGTGATCGGGCGCACGGTGACCGCGTCACGGCCGTCGATGCGCGGCTCGCCATTGAGGATGCGCTGGCGGACGATGTTGCTCTCGAGCTTGAAGAGCGAGTTGTCGACGTCATCTGTCTCTTATACACATCTCCGAGCCCACGAGACCCGCTCCGTTAT
>JBKPPO010000156.1:0-6110 GCA_046733635.1 Pseudomonadota bacterium
GCCGTCGAACACGAGATCGTTGGGCACGAACGCGCCGTCGATGAACTGTTCGACCACGGGGTGCCGGCCGCCGCGGATCTCCAGGCAGGTCTCGGAGACCAGTTTCGGCTCCACCCAATGCAGCGCCGCCGCGCGCTCGGCGAGCGCGCACAACGTGTCGATCGACGAGAGGGCGCTGGCCGTCGCCTGCAATGCGCCGAGACGGTCGGTGAGCTGCGTGAGGGTGATGTCGTAGAGCTCGCGCTCGCGCGCCAGCGACTTCTCGCGAGCGCCCAGCACCTTGTCCTCGAAGCTCTTGAGCTCGGGCGTGATGAATCGCTCGGCGTTCTTCACCGTCTGCCGCCGGATGTAATCCTTGGGAACGTTCTCGGCCTGCGAACGGTTGATCTCGATGAAGAAGCCGGAGACGCGGTTGTACGACAGCCGCAGCGACGGAATGCCCGAACGTTCGCGTTCGCGCTTCTCGAGCTCCAGAAGATAGTCGTCGGTGTTCGTCGAGATGCGGCGAAGCTCGTCGAGCTCGGCATCGTAGCCGGGGGCGATCACGTCGCCGTCGCGCAAGACCACGGACGGCTCCTCGGCGATGGCGGCCTGCAGGAGTCGCACCACGTCCGCGTGTTCGCCGATGGAATTGCGCAATTCAGCGATCAGCGGCGCGTCGATCTTCGCCAGCAACGCGCGGATCTCCGGCAGCGAGCCCAACGAAGCGCGTAGCGCGGCCAGATCGCGCGGCCGGGCGCTGCGCAGCGCCACGCGGGAGAGGATGCGCTCGACGTCGCCGATGGCGCGCAGAGGATCGCGCAACGGATCGAAGCGACGGGCGTCCTTCAGCAGCGCGATGGCCTGGTATCGCCGTCTCAGTTCCTGCTGGTTCGTCAGCGGGCGATTGAGCCACCGGCGCAGGTGCCGCGAGCCCATGGGTGTCACCGTGGCGTCGAGCAGGGCGAACAAGGTCGCCGAATCCTGGCCCGACAGAGACGCGTCGATCTCGAGATTGCGGCGCGTGGCCGCGTCGAGCTGCAGCGCATCGCCACGCTCCTCCACGCACAGCGTCGTGATGTGGGGCAGCGCGGTCTTCTGCGTCTCGCGCACGTACTGCAGCAGGCCACCCGCGGCGGCGATGCCGAGCGCCAGATCGTCGGCGCCGAAACCGCGCAGGTCCAGCGTGCCGAGTTGATCGGTGAGCAGCCGCGAGGCGCTGGAGAGTTCGAAGTGCCAGGGCGGGCGGGCGCGTTGTTCGCCGTGCGTGATCTCGCCGATGTCGCGCGACTGGTCTTCCGGCACCAGTAGTTCGGCCGGCTTCAACCGCTCCAGTTCGGCCTCCAGCGCGGCCGGTCCATCCACTTCCATGACGGTGAAGCGGCCCGCCGCGAGATCCAGCCAGGCGATGCCGAAGCTCACGCCGTCCTTGCGCGCGCCGCGCGTGACGGCGGCCAGCAGCGTCTCGCGGCGCTGCTCCAGCAAGGCGTCGTCGGTGACCGTGCCTGGCGTGACCACCCGAACGACCTGCCGCTCCACCGGGCCTTTCGACTTGGCCGGGTCGCCGATCTGCTCGCAGATCGCGACCGACTCGCCCTTGCGCACGAGGCGCGATAGATAGTTGTCGAGGCTGTGGTGCGGTACCCCGGCCATCGGGATGGGTTCGCCGGCCGACTGGCCGCGCGAGGTCAGCGTGATGTCGATGAGCTGCGCCGCGCGCCGGGCGTCGTCATAGAAAAGCTCGTAGAAGTCGCCCATGCGGTAGAACACCAGCGCGTTCGGGTGTTCGGCCTTGATGCGCAGGTATTGCTGCATCATCGGCGTGTGCTGGGAGAGGCCAGCGTTATTCGGCGACGTCACGTTGGCTCCGGAGCCTCACACGGGGTGCGCGATTATGCGACGAGCCACAGTTGATCGCGAATGGCCGCTGGGGCATATCTACGGCCATGAAACTACTGCATGCGTTCTTGCCGGCCTGCGCGCTGGTGATGATGCTCTCGGCAAGCCGGGAATCGCAGGCGGGCTCGCCGGTTTCGTACACGCTCAAGTGTCCGGTGGGCGGCAAGAAATTCACGTACATCGGCACTGCGAGCTCCAGCACCTGGGGATCGCGGCCCGATGGCAAGCCTTATGGAAGCTGGACGTTTCCATCGCCGCTGGCGGTGTGTCCGGACAATGGACTCGTGATGTACCGGGAGTTCTCGAAGGAAGAAGTGCGCAAGTTGAAGGGACTCATCACCAGGCCGGAATACAGCCGGATGAGAACCCGTGATACGCCGTATTACGTCGCGTACTGGCTCTCGGGCCAGTTCCAGCAGCCCGTCGAAGAGCAGCTCTGGTTGCTGCTGCAGGCGTCGTGGGAATCGGACTTCGAACTCGAACGCAAGGCGCACTACCAGCGGGAGTTCGTGCAGCGGGCCGTTGAATGGACGCGGCCGCAAGGGGAGGACGATTTTTTCTGGGCGGTCACGCAGCTTCGCGCGGTGAACGCCTTGCGCGAGCTCGGGGAGTTCGTCGAAGCCACTCGGCTGCTGGATTCCATCGATCTGAAGTCGCTGGATGTGCCCGTACCTGCGGAACAGGTCACGGGCACCACGGCGAGTGGCCATGGCAAGTTCATCGGGAACCACGCCGAGATCCAGTCCGCGCAAGTCCGTCGCGGCTGGCTGCGGCGCGCCGAGGGACTGCGGACGCTGATAGCGCGAAGCGATGGGTCGTCCGAGCCCATCGACATGGTGCCGCTCCGCATCGCATCGGAGCGCTGCCGCACGTATCCGCAGACGTTGCCGGAGTACAAAGCAGTCTGTGAATCCGATGCGATGCGCGCGCAACGCGACCGCGAGGAAAAAATGCGCGCCTTGATGACGCCGGCTGCCGCGCCGTCGACAACACCGGCGCCCGTAGCCTCGCCGGCGCCTGCGGAATCGAAGTAGCTGCCCCAGCTATCCGGCTTCGCGACGTCGTCGTGACCTGCCAGAATCCCGCTCATGCCGATTCCCGATGACATGGCGTTGGACAAGCTGGCGCGCGAGCTGGGCTCGAGATTGCGGGCCGCCGATCGGCGCCTGGTCACCGCTGAATCCTGCACGGGCGGCTGGATCGCCAAGCTTTGCACGGACATCGCGGGCAGCAGCGAATGGTTCGACTGCGGCTTCGTGTGTTACTCGAACGCGGCAAAGGCCCGCGACCTGGGCGTGCCGCCAAAGCTCATCGACTCCGAAGGCGCCGTCAGCGATGCAGTGGTGCGCGCCATGGCCGAGGGCGCGATCGAACGCACCGGTGCGAACGTGGCGTTGGCCGTGAGCGGCATCGCGGGCCCAGGCGGCGCGGTTGCCGGCAAACCCGTGGGCACCGTGTGGTTCGCGCTCGCGTACCAGTTCGAAGGCCGACTCGAGTGTCAGGGGCATCTCATCCAGTTCGACGGCGTCGGGGAGAACACGCGCGACGCGGTGCGCCGCCAGGCCGTCGAATACGCGTTGAACCTCCTTCGCGGTTTGCCGTCTCTGACCTGATGCTTCGGCTGTTCTTCGCGCTGGTGCCTTTGCCCGATGTGGGCGCGAGCGTGCTCGCCACCGCGAGACCGCTGGCCGCGGGGCTCGGCGCGCAGGTGGTGCCGCAAGGGAATCTGCACGCCACGCTGAGCTTCGTCGGCGCGGTCGCGCCAGAGCGGCTCGATGCTTTGTGCGCGGCGGCCGCGACCGTGAGGGGCCGGCCCGCGGAGTTGCTGTTCGACACCTTCGATTTCTGGAGCGAGCCGCGCGTACTCGTGGCGCGCGCGACGCAGGAGTCGGCGGAAGCGCACGCGCTTTCGGAGTCGCTGCGTGATGCGGCCATCGCGGCCGGATTCGCGCCGGACATCAAACCTTTTCGCGCGCATCTCACGTTGGCGCGAAAGATTCCGACAGAGGCGGCGGCAAAATTTTCCTGGCCACTGAAAATCTCGCCGGGATTCGTCGTCCGCTGCGAAAAATTCGCGCTCATGGAGAGTCGTCGCAGCGACGGCGCTTCGATATACAGTGTTGTCGACGAATGGCCCCTGTATGAGAAATGAGTGAGCTGATTTATTCAGTCATTCGCATCGAAATTCCTGTGTATTTATACAGGGCCCTGTGTTAGCTTTTCTTTCACCAAAACGCTGGCTTTTTAAAGGGGATTTCGCGATGGAAGACAGAAAGAAGGCGCTCGTCGCTGCTCTCGGCCAGATCGAAAAGCAGTTCGGCAAGGGCTCGGTCATGCGTCTGGGCGATGCCCAGGCTTCGTATGACATCGAAGCCGTCTCCACGGGTTCGCTGGGCCTCGACATCGCGCTGGGCATCGGTGGTCTGCCGCGCGGTCGCGTGGTCGAGATCTACGGACCGGAATCCTCGGGCAAGACCACGCTGACGCTGCAAGTCGTGGCGGAAGTTCAGAAGGCCGGCGGCACCGCTGCCTTCGTGGACGCCGAACACGCGCTGGATCCCAGCTACGCCGAAAAGCTCGGCGTGAACGTCAACGATCTGCTCGTCTCGCAGCCGGATACCGGTGAACAGGCGCTCGAGATCACGGACATGCTCGTGCGCTCCGGCGCCGTGGACGTGGTCATCGTTGACTCCGTCGCGGCGCTCACGCCCAAGGCGGAAATCGAAGGAGAAATGGGCGAGCTGCAGGTCGGCCTGCATGCGCGTCTCATGTCGCAGGCGCTGCGCAAGCTCACGGGCAACATCAAGCGTTCGAACACCATCGTCATCTTCATCAACCAGATCCGCATGAAGATCGGCGTGATGTTCGGCAACCCCGAAACGACCACGGGTGGCAACGCGCTCAAGTTCTACAGCTCGGTGCGTCTCGACATCCGTCGGATCGGCGCCATCAAGAGCGGCGAAGAAGTCGTCGGCAACCAGACTCGCGTCAAAGTGGTCAAGAACAAGGTCTCGCCGCCGTTCCGCGAAGCCGAATTCGAAATCATGTACGGCCTGGGCATCTCGCGCGAAGGCGAGATCATCGACATGGGTTCGACGCAGGGGATCATCGAGAAGTCCGGCGCCTGGTACAGCTACAAGGGCGAACGCATTGGCCAGGGCAAGGACAACGCGCGCGAGTTCCTGAAGGGCCGTCCGGAACTGGCCAAGGAAATCGAAGACCAGATCCGCGCCCGCCTGCTGCCCGCCAAGCCGCAGCGTCCGGATCTGAAGAGCGTCGGCGGGAACGACTAAGCGATTTCCAAAAGAGGTCGCAACCCGTTGGACGGGTGGCGCGTCAAAACGCCACCCGTCGTTCATGGGTGCATCATGCGTTCGATTACCTTCGTCACCGCCTGTCTACTGAGCGCGGTCGCGCTCGACTCCTTCGCGGCGGAGTCATCGCCGGAATCCGTGTTGATCTCCGCGGACAAGATCTACACCGCGCCTGACGCGAAACCCTTGCTTCAAGGCAACGTTCTGATCCGCGGCGGCAAGATCGCAGCCGTCGGCGATGAACGCTCCCGCATCGCGATTCCGGAAGGTACGCAGGCCTCGCAATGCCGTGGCGTCGTGGTCGCCGGATTTCAGAACAGCCACGTGCATTTCATGGGGCCGCTGTTCGATGGCGCCGCCCAGCAGCCGTCCGCAAAGCTGGAGCAGGGCGTCGAGTCCATGCTCACCCGCTATGGCGTGACCACTGCTTTCGATACCGGCTCCGATCAGGGCAACACGCTCGCGCTGCGGGCTCGAATCGAGAAAGGTGAGCTGCGCGGGCCGCGCATCCTGACGGTGGGCTGGCCGCTGTATCCGCCCGATGGCATTCCTTTCTATCTTCGGGATCTACCCAAACACATCCTCGATCAATTACATCAGCCCAAGGACGCGGCTGAAGCGCTGGCAGACGTGCGCTCGAATCTCGACGCGGGAGCCGACGGGACCAAACTTTTCATGGTGACCACGCCGCAGGGAGGCAAGCCTCTCGCGATCTCGCCCGAGGTGACGCGCGTCGCAGCCGAGGAAACCCATGCGCGCGGCAAGCTGCTGGTAGCGCATCCTACGTCGCGCTCGGGCGTCCGCGCCGCGCTGGATGCGGGCGTGGACATCATCGTGCACACCACGCTCGGTGAGAAATCACCCTGGGAAAGCGAGCTGGTACGCGAAATGGTCGCGAAGAAGATGTCGGTGATTCCC
>JBKPPO010000157.1:0-14509 GCA_046733635.1 Pseudomonadota bacterium
CAGGCCTCGATCGGCGGTATGGCGTATGTATTCGGCCTGCCGTAGCGTCTTCGCGGCGATGCTGGCGCTCTCGCTCGCAGCCTGCGAGCGAGAGCGGCGCGATCTGCAGATTCCCCCGGCGATGTCGTCGCCACCTTCGCAGAGCGCAGTGAGTCCGCTGGTGGGCGGCACCACGGATTTCGCATTGCGGGCTCAGCGTCAGAAGGATTTCGGCGACAACGCGTTCCACATCTCGCAAGGCAAGACCTTGTACGGCGCGTTCAATTGTTACGGCTGCCACGCCTGGGGCGGCGGCGACATCGGACCGCCGCTCATGGACGAGCAATGGATCTATGGCGGCGAGATCGACCAGGTCTATCTATCGATCGCGCAGGGCCGCGCCAACGGCATGCCCGCGTTCGCCGGCCGCATCGCGCCAGACCAGATCTGGCAGATCGCCGCGTTCGTGAGATCGATGAGTGGTCAAGCGCCGGCCGCCGCACGCCCCGCGCGCGACGATCACCTGCGCACGCCGGCGCCCCTCGACGCCGAACCCAAGCCGCCCACCGCGGCCGAGCGAGAAGACTGAGCGAGGACTAACTGTCCCGGCAGGTCCGGATGCAGCCGACGGGATCACTCGCGGGGAACGTGCACGCCAGCGCGGCATCGAGGTCTTCGTCGAGCTCGCGTGAATGCGCATCGCCGGTCCGCGGCGGCTCGCCCGCACGCTCCGTGCCTTCGGCGCCGATGAAGCTGCGCCGCTCTTCGGTCTCATCCGGCAAGCGGGAATCGGGCACCGTGTCTTCTGGATCTGTCATGCAGGCTTTGTATGCCCTACGCCTGGGTCCCGATGTCGGACGAAGGCCCCGAGACCAGTACGACGACGGGCAGCAGCGGGTCCCATTCGATGGACAGAGTCGATGAGCTCAAGCGCTCCTGCGTGAGCAGGTTGCGCCACTCGCCGCCAGGCAGCTTCAACGAAACGCGTCGTGCGTTCTCTTCGCGCCACAACGGGAACCGTCCGAATGCCACGAGCAAGGTTCCGCCAGGGCCGCGCCGCAGGAATGCACCGGGGCTCTCACGGTCCCCCTGCACGTCCAGCGCTTCATAGTCGCCGCGGAACCATTCCGGGTTCTTCTGCCGCAGCCGCAGGAGCAAGGCGGTGACGAGCAACTTGATACGACCGTCCTGCCAGTCCCTCGCCAGTTCGCGCCAGAGGCCCACGGGCTCTCGTGTCCACCGCGCCAGCAGCTCCTGGAGCAAACGCGCGCGGTGTGCGTAGTCCACGGGCCGGCGATTATCGGGATCGACGAGGCTCAGATCCCAGAGCTCCGCGCCCTGGTAGAGATCCGGCATTCCAGGCAAGGTGAACTTGAGTACGGTCTGCACGAGGCTGTTCGCGGCGCCCGCGCGAGCCACGCGTGCGTGGAAAGGGCGGAACGCGTCCAGGAAAGCGGTCGAATCCAGCGCCGCATCGATGAGCCCCAGCAGCCGGGCTTCGAACTCCTGGTGCGGCCGCGCCCAGCTCGTGCGCTGCCGCGCCTCCCGTGCAGCCTTGGTCATCGCGCCGTGCAGGCGCTCGCGATAGTCGTCCAGCGCGAACGGGGACACCGGGAAGCTGCCCAGCAAGGTCTGGTAGAAGAAATATTCCAGCGCCGGCGCATTCAACGCTTCGCTTTGCGCCGACAGGATCCTGCGCCAGCGAGTCACCGCTTCCGACCATTGCTCGGGAATCTCCGCCAGCGTCACGAGCCGCATGCGCACGTCCTCGCCCCGTTTCGTGTCGTGCGTGGAGGTGCCCAGCATGCAGTCGGGCATGAACTGCGCGCGCTGCCGGTTCGCGGCGTGGAACTCGTCGAGCCCCGCGCCGAGCTGGCGCGGATCGCCGCCAACTTCGTTGTGCGAGATGAGCCGGTTGTAGCGGTAGAAGGCCGTGTCCTCGAGGCCCTTGGCCATGACGGGCCCGCTGAACTGCTGGAACTTCATCGCACAGCGCAGGGCGGCGCTCCGGCTGAAGCCGCTGCGCGGCGCCGACGCCAACGCGCCCGTGAGCAGATGCTCGAGGAAATCGAACACGCTGGGATCGAGATCGCGCTCGAGTTCGCGCGCGGCCTCGAGCGCCGAGTAGATGCGCCGGCGATCCGCCGCGGAGAGTTCGCCGCGTGAATCCAGATAGGTGCGGTACACCGGAAAACACGCCACCGTCGCGCGCAGCGCGCGATGCAGGATCCGGCGCGTGAAGTCGGCGGTGCGCGGATTCTGGCGGGCCACGCGCGCGGCATCGCGCGCCAGCACGTTGAGCTCGCTCGCCATCTCGTTCTTCATGATGGCGATCTTGCTGTCGCGGACCACCTCGTCGAACGTGGCGCGCTCGCCGGTGAACTCCCGCCACACGCGCGTGAGCGGCTCCGCGCCGCGCCCGTCGGTCAGCAGCCGCAACATCTCGTTGCCGAATTCGTAGCCGGTGGTGCCTTCGACCTGCCAGTCGGCCGGCAGCGTCTCGTCGCGCGCCAGGATCTTTTCGACCACGAGATAGAAAGGCCGGGATGGCCCATCCACCTGCAGCGCAAGCTCACGCAGCCGCGAGAGATATTGCCGCGGGTCGAGCAGTCCATCGATGTGATCGATGCGGAGTCCATCGATCACACCTTCTCGCAGCAGCCGCACGACCAGCCGGTGCGCGTGGTCGAACACATCGGGGAGCTCGATGCGCAATCCGGCGAGATCGTTGATGTTGAAGAACCGCCGATAGTTGATGTCGTCGCCGGCCACGCGGAAGTGGCTGGCGCGCCAGTACTGCTGCTGGATCAGTGCGTCGAGTTCGGGGCGGGACGCGTCCTTCGAATCGTTGAAGCGCCGCAGTGCTCGCTCCAGTGCAGCGGCCGCTTTCGGGCGCGTAGCCACCACCTGCGCGAGTTCACGCTTGAGCTCATCGGCCCGGCGCTGCACCTGCGGCCGCCATTCGTGCAGCGAGCTGAACGCATCACCGAGCCTTTCGAGCTCGGCGTCCTCATTGCCGAGGATGCGCGGGTAATGCGTGGGCGTGATAGGCAGCTTGTGCGAGTCATACGCCCACACCGCGAACTCGCCCGCCGCGGCATCGAACCGCAACACGAGCTTTCCGTCTTCGAGCACGGCGCCGTATTGATCGCCCAGGATGGGCACCAGCAGCTTCTCGGTGAGGTACTTCGCCGCGGGCTCCCAGTCGATGTCGAACCAGCCCGCGAACGGCGAATCCGGGCCCCACTCGAGTACCTCGAGCCACAGCGGATTGTCCGCACCGCCCACACCCATGTGATTGGGCACGAAGTCGAGGATCTGCCCGAGGCCCGCGGCCGAGAACGCGCGGTGCATGGCGATGAAGGAGTCGTGGTCGCCGAGCTCGGGATTGAGCTCGTCATGCGCGACGATGTCGTAGCCGTGCGTACTGCCCGGCCGCGCGCGCAGATACGGCGACGCGTACACATGACTCACGCCGAGTTCGCGTAGATAACCCGCGATCGCCGTGGCGTCGGCGAATCCGAACTCCCGGCGGAACTGCAGGCGGTAGGTGGCCCGCGGCGAGTTCATCCCGCTTCCGCGAGTGTCCAGCGCACCGACCAGGGCGCGAGCACGCACTCCGCCGGCTTCTCGCCCTCGTGCCAGAGCACGCGGCCGCCGTCATACGGAAACTCGTTCGCCCGTGAGGACAGGTTGGCCGAGAGCCGCAGCTCCCGATTGCGCGCGCACTCCCACCGTACGTACACGGCGCCCTCGCCCACGATGCGCCACTCACCGGCGTGGAAGATCTCGCGGATCAGCGGCACGATGTGCGCGCGGCGCACGGCCAGCGCGCGCTGATACCAGCGCAGCGTCGCCGCGTGTTCCGGCAATGAACGCTCGTCCCAGCGCAATCGTGAGTTGAGGAACGTGGACTCGGCTTGCGGATCGGGAATGCGCTCGCGCATGACCGGATCGGCGAACTCGGGGAATCGTTTGAATTCTTCGCGGCGCCCCTTGCGCACGGCATCCGCCAGCTCGCCGTGGAAATCGCAGAAGAACTGGAACGGCTGTCGCGTGCCCCATTCCTCGCCCATGAACAGCATCGGCACCTGCGGCGCGAGGAGCTGCACCGCCGCGACGGCGCGCAGCGCCTGCGGCGTGGCGAGCTGCGTCAGGCGCTCGCCGAAGGCGCGGTTTCCCACCTGGTCGTGATTCTGCAGGAACGAGACGAACGCGGAAGGCGGCAGCGCCTTGCTGGGCTTGCCGCGCGCGCGGCCACGGAACTTCATGACCTCGCCCTGGAACGCGAAGCCCTCGGCGATCGAGCGCGCGAGCAAGGTGTCGTTGCCGCGGTACTCCTCGTAATACGCGTTCGCCTCCCCTGTCGCCGCGACGTGCAGCGTATGGTGGATGTCGTCATTCCACTGCGCGGTGTAGCGCTGCTTGCCGTGCCGGTTCTGCAATAGCGGTCGCGTATCGTTCTCTTCGTTCTCGAGAACCAGATGGACGGGGCGATCAGGAATGGCCTCCCGGACTTCCTGCGCGATGTCGTCGAGCAGGTGGGTGACGCTGTCGTCGTGGATGGCATGCACGGCATCGAGACGCAGACCGTCGAGATGGAACTCGCGCAGCCAGTACACGGCGTTCTGCACGAAGAACTCGCGCACCGTACCGCTTTGGGCGTCATCGAAGTTGATGGCCGCTCCCCAGGGGGTCGAATGTTTGTTCGTGAAGAACGCGGGTGCGAGCCGCGGCAGATAGTTCCCCTCGGGCCCGAAGTGGTTGTAGACCACGTCGAGCAGCACCGCGATGCCGCGTTCGTGCGCGGCGTCCACGAGCGCGCGCAGGTCATCGGGCCGGCCATAACTGGAATCCGGCGCGTACAGGAAAACGCCGTCGTAACCCCAGTTGCGGCGTCCGGGGAAATCCGCGACCGGCATGATCTCGATGGCCGTGATGCCCGAGCAGGCCAGGTGATCCAGCTTGTCGATGACCGCGCGGAACGTGCCCTCCGGCGTGAACGTCCCCACGTGCAGCTCGCAGATCACCAGCTCTTCCCACGGCCTGCCTTTCCAGGGAACGCTCCACGGATAGTGAGACTCGGGCATGAGCTCGCTCCAGCCGTGCACATCGTCGGGCTGGAATCGCGAGGCGGGGTCCGGCGCGACGGCGCCGTCGGCGAGCTCGAAGGCGTAGCGGTCGCCCGCGATCACATCGCGCAGATCCACCTGGTGCCAGCCCGCCGGCAGCTTCTTCATCGGCAGGGGCGCCGCGTGCCGCGCCACGCGCAGCTTCACCGCGGATTCCGCTGGCGCCCACACGCGGAATCTCGCGCCGCCCTCGGGCAACCACTGCGGTCCGAAATCGAAGGGGATCACCTTGACCGCATCCAGCGGCTCAGCTTTCGCGTGCATCGCCCGCTCCCAGTAGTTGGAACAGGAGGAGGGACCGCGCCGTGACGGCGTAGGGATCTCCCTTGGAGAAGGCAGTCTTGACGAGTTTGCCTTCGACGTTCGTATCGACGAGCAGCGTCCAGCGCTCGTCGCCCGCGTGTCCGGGCAGCGTGAAGTTCACCACGTCGTGATGGGCATTGAGTATGAGCAGCAGCGTGGCGTCGACGCCGCGTTGCTTGAGACCCGTGGGCTGTGCGCGGCCATCGAGCAGCATGCCGAAACACTGCATGCGTTCGTCGGACCAGTGCCCCTCCTCCATCTCCGCGCCGGAAGCGTTGATCCAGGTGATCTCCTTGAGACCGATGCTCTCGTTCTCGCGCGCCGAGAGGAAGCGGCTGCGGCGCAGGATCGGGTACTTCGCACGCAGATGCGTGAGCATTCGCACGAAGTCCACCTGCGTGTAGTTCGTATTGGCGAGCGTCCAATCCACCCAGCTGATGTCGTTGTCCTGGCAATAGGCGTTGTTGTTGCCCTGCTGCGTACGCGCGAACTCATCACCCGCCAGCAGCATGGGCGTCCCTTGCGACAGCAACAGCGTCGCCAGGAAATTCCGCATCTGGCGGCGGCGCAGCGCGTTGATCGCGTCGTCGTTGGAGGGACCTTCGGTGCCGCAGTTCCAGGAACGATTGTGGTCATGGCCGTCGCGGTTGTCTTCGCCGTTCGCCTCGTTGTGACGGTCGTTGTAGGTCACGAGATCGTTGAGTGTGAAACCGTCGTGGGCTGTCACGAAGTTCACGCTGGCGTACGGCTTGCGGCCCAGGTGATCGAACAGGTCCGCGGACCCGTACAGCCGCGGCGCGATCTCGGCCGCCGAGGATTCGCCGCGCCAGAAATCGCGCGTGGTATCGCGGAACTTGTCGTTCCACTCCGCCCAGCCCGGCGGGAACCGGCCGACCTGATAGCCACCCGGCCCGCAATCCCAGGGCTCCGCGATGAGCTTCACCGTGCTCAGCACCGGATCCTGCGAACACACCTTGAGGAATCCGCTGCGGTTGTCGAAACCATCCGGCTCGCGCGCGAGGATGGTGCCGAGGTCGAAGCGGAAACCGTCGACGTGCATCTCCTGCACCCAGTAGCGCAGGCTGTCCGTGACCATCTGGATCACGCGCGGATGCGAGAGATTGAGCGTGTTACCCGTGCCCGTGTCGTTGATGTAGTAACGCTTGTCCGGCGCCAGCCGGTAGTAGGACGCGTTGTCGATGCCCTTGAAGCTCAGCGTGGGGCCTCGCTCGTTGCCTTCGGCCGTGTGGTTGTAGACCACGTCGAGGATCACCTCGAGGCCGGCATCGTGGAAACCCGCCACCATCTGCTTGAACTCGCGCACGCCGCGCAGCGGCTCCGCGGTGTAACGCGGATCGGCCGCGAAGAATCCGATGGTGTTGTAGCCCCAGTAGTTCGTCAGGTGCTTTTCGAGCAGCAGGCTGTCGTTGACGAAACTCTGCACGGGCATGAGCTCCACCGAGGTCACGCCCAGCGCCTTGATGTAGTCGATCACTTCCGGCGTGGACAGACCCGCGAAGGTGCCGCGCAGCCCTTCCGCCACCGCGGGATGTTTCTTCGTGAAGCCGCGCACGTGCAGCTCGTAGAGAACGGTGCGGTCCCAGGGCACCCGCGTCCGGCCGTTCTGCTTCCAGTCGAACGACGAATCCACGACCACGCACTTGGGCACGAACGGCGCGCTGTCGAGCTCATTGAAGCTGAGATCGGCCTGTTCGTCGCCGATGGTGTAACCGAAGCAGGCGTGATTCCACTCGAGCGTCCCGACGTACTCCTTCGCATAGGGATCGATCAGCAGTTTGTTGGGATTGAAACGATGGCCTTCGGTGGGCTCGAAGGGGCCGTGCACGCGATAGCCGTACGCGTCGCCGGGACCCAGCCCCTCGACATAGCCATGCCAGATCTCGTCCGTGTATTCGGGCAGCATGATGCGTTCGATCTCACGCGCACCCTGCGTGTCGAAGATGCACAGCTCCACGGCCGTGGCATGTGCCGAGAACAGTGAGAAATTGACGCCGCGACCATCCCAATGGGCGCCGCGCGGATTGGGATTGCCTTCCCTGAGTCGATATTTCGATGCCAAAGTTCGTCAAACATACGGCAGCGCGCGCCGGAGGGAACGAGTCCGGCGCGCGCGTTTGGAGTAGGAACGATCCGACCGCGTCAAACCACTCAGACTCGCGGCGGATCGGTCTGGCGTTCGAAGTGTCGATGTTTGGCGATGGCTTCGACGAAGTCGTCCATCACTTGCTCGGCATCGGGCGCATGGAGTATCCCGGGGTCCGGCTTGCCGTTCGGCAGCGTGTCCGGAATACCCGCCGCCTCCAACAACCTTTCCCCCGAATCCAGCGCCAGGATGGGTTTGCAATGACGATAGGCGTTCTTGACGAATTCCAGCGCCAGTCCGATCTTCGACAACGCCGCCGAAGCGTCCCCGCCGGGCAATACCACCGCATCGAACAACACCGAGGGCGCCGCTTCCAGCGTGACCTCGACATCCACGCCCACGTTGCCGAGCTGCGGTCCCACGTATCGCGGCACGGCGCCCGCCTCGGCCAACGCTTCATGCAGATAGCTCACCGACTCCGCATCCACGCCCTCGGCCACCAGGATCGCAATGCGGCGCGTGCGGATGCTGCCGTCGCCGGGCCGGGACAAGAGCGACAGCGGCAGCGAGGTCTTCACCTCGGCGCGCGGATTCACCGGCATCAGTGCGGGCTGCGGCTTCGGGACGGGAATGCCCAGTCCTTGCGCCACCTGCTTCGCAAGATCCGCGTTCACGTTCACGAGCTGGGACACGACCCGCTCGCGGATGGCCGGCACCTGCACGCGCGTGAGCTCGAAGCGGAACGCCCGCACGATATGCGCCTGCTCCACCGGCGTCTGGCTGTTGTAGAACAACGCCGCCTGCGTGTAGTGATCGGCGAACTTCTCGGGCTTGCCGCGAACCTTGTCGGCAGTCGCGCCCCGATCGGCCACCCGCTGCGGGAACGAGGAGAATCCGCGCGCACCCGCCTGGAAGGGACAGCCACCCGCAAGCGAGTTCGGTTCGTAGTTGACCCGTCCCCGATTGATGGTCTGCCGATGGAAACCGTCGCGCTGGTTGTTGTGCACCGGCGCCACGGGCGTGTTGATCGGGATCTCGTGGAAGTTAGGACCGCCCAGCCGTGTGATCTGCGTATCCACATACGAGTGGATGCGTCCCGCCAGCAGCGGATCGTTCGTGAAGTCGATGCCCGGCACGATGTGTGCGGTGCAGAACGCGACCTGCTCGGTCTCCGCGAAGAAGTTGTCGGGATTGCGGTTGAGCACCATCTTTCCCACGGGCTGCACGGGCACGAGTTCTTCCGGGACGATCTTGGTGGCGTCGAGTACGTCGAACGAGAACTTCTCGGCCTGCTCCTCGGTGAAGATCTGAACGCCGAGCTCGTATTCCGGATAGGCGCCGGCTTCGATGGCCTCCCACAGATCGCGCCGATGGAAATCCGGATCGGCGCCGGAGATCTTCACGGCCTCGTCCCAATCCAGCGAATGGGTGCCGAGCAGCGGCGTCCAGTGGAATTTCACGAAGACGCTGTCGCCGCGCGCGTTCACCAGCCGGAACGTGTGCACGCCGAAGCCCTGCATCATGCGATAGCTGCGCGGGATCGCCCGGTCCGACATGAGCCAGAGCTGCATGTGCACGGACTCCGGCATCAGCGAGACGAAATCCCAGAAGGTGTCGTGCGCACTCGAAGCCTGCGGCATCTGGTGATGCGGCTCGGGTTTCACCGCGTGCACGAGATCGGGGAACTTGATGGAATCCTGGATGAAGAACACGGGCATGTTGTTGCCCACGAGATCCCAATTGCCCTCATCGGTGTAAAACTTCACCGCGAAGCCACGCACGTCGCGCGCCGTGTCCGTGGAACCGCGTTCACCGGCGACCGTCGAGAATCGCACGAACACCGGCGTACGCTTGCCTGCTTCCGCGAATATCGAAGCGCGCGTGAATTTCGTGAGCGGCTTGTAGCATTCGAAGTAGCCATGCGCCGCCGAGCCACGCGCATGCACGATCCGCTCGGGGATGCGCTCGTGATCGAAGTGCGTGAGCTTCTCGCGCAGGATGAAGTCTTCGAGCAGCGCGGGCCCGCGCAGACCCGCCTTCAGCGAGTTCTGATTGTCGGCGATCGGCACGCCCTGGTTCGTGGTGAGCACCTGGCCGCTGGAATCGGCGCGCACGCGGTCGAGGTTCCCGTCGGCGGCATTGACGCCGAGCGGCGGAACACCGTCACCGACTTTGGGCGATGCGTTGGTTTCAGCCAGGGTGCTCGCCGTGACCTCGGGGCCCGGCGCATCGAAATGCTCTCCGGCCTTGGGCGCACGCGCGGCTTCGCCATGTTCACCCGCCTTGTTACGGTTGGCCGGTCGGCGCGACGCCAATTCATCGGTGCCGAGAAACTTCGCGGTGGCCAGATCGTCTGCCTGGCCGCGTCGCCGCTTCGCCGACGGACCGCTCATCGTGGATTTCGCGGAGGTCCTGGCGGAGTCGGTCGGACGAGGAGCGCGCTTCTTCGTTGCCATGTCGTTACCTTCGTTGTGAGGCGTGGGTGAGGCATGGATTAGCGCTGTTCCGACATCCACGCGGTAGCGTCCGGCATCCCCGCTAACCCCTTCCAAAAGGATGTCGCCGAGTAGGGACGGTCCCACGGCTTGCGCAGGGTCACACCGATGCGAAGTGCAAGCCGCGCGGGCGCAGGCTCGGCCATCACACAGTTTCCTGCGGAGAATTCCATGCCCGGCACCCGACCTCTCGCCATCGTCACCGGAGCCTCGAGTGGCATCGGCCTGCATCTCGCGCTGGAGGCCGCCTCGCAAGGCTTCGACCTCGTCCTCGCGGCGGATCAACCTTTGTCCGATGCGGAAAACCTCGTGCGCTCACTGGGCGCCTCCGTGATCTCGGTAGAGGGTGACCTCGCCACCGCACGAGGCGTGGACGCGCTGTATTCCGCGGCTCAGGACCGGCCGGTCTCCGCCCTGCTCGCCAATGCGGGCCACGGTCTGGGCAAAGGTTTCCTCGATCAGGATTTCGAGAGCGTGAAACACGTGATCAACACCAACATCACGGGCACCATCGATCTGATCCAGCGCGTGGCTCGCGACATGCGGTCGCGCGGCGAAGGCCGTATCCTGATCACCGGGTCCATCGCCGGCTTCATGCCGGGCACCTTCCAGGCCGTCTACAACGGCTCGAAGGCCTTCCTGGATTCCTTCTCCTACGCACTGCGCAACGAGCTCAAGGACACCGGCGTCACGGTGACCTGCCTCATGCCCGGCGTCACCGACACCGAGTTCTTCGAGCGCGCCGACCTCATGGACACCGAAGTCGGCACGCAGGAACACAAGGCCGATCCCGGTCAGGTAGCCAGGACGGGCTTCGCGGCGATGATGAATGGCGAACCCGCCGTGGTCGCAGGGCTCGGCAACAAGCTGCGCGTGGCGCTCGCCAATCTCATCCCCAACACCATGCTCGCCGAACAACATCGCAAGACCGCGGAGCCCGGCTCCGCCCACCACTGAGGCACACACATGGCCCGACGACCAGCACCCGACATGATCAGCGATGTCCCCGAGTCTGCGCGCAAGGATCCGAACCCCGCCGCGGCCGGCCTGGCCACAGCCAACGCCGATGATGTCGTCATCGCCCGCACCGTGAGCATCAACCGATCGCGTCAGGAGCTCTACGATGTGTGGCGCGACTTCCGCAACCTGCCGCTGTTCATGGAGAACATCGAGAGCGTCACGATGATCGATCCGTTGCGCTCGCACTGGAAGGTGAAGGGCCCGGCGGACACCACCGTGGAGTGGGACTCCATCATCACGGAGGACATCCCCGGCCTGGTGATCGCGTGGACTTCCGAGGAAGGCGCCAGTGTGCCGAACACCGGGCGCATCGAGTTCCGGGATTCCTCGAACGGTCGCGGCACGATCGTCACTGCGACGATCGCCTACGATCCGCCCGCCAGCAAACTCGGCGCCCTCATCGCGAAGTTGTTCGGCCGGGAGCCGCGCATCCAGGCGCGCCGCGACCTGCGCCGATTCAAACAACTCATGGAGACCGGCGAACTACCGGTATCCGCCCCGCCCGTCGCAGCGCCCCGCGGACATTAGGAGATCGAAAGCATGCGAGCCCTCACTTGGCAAGGCAAACACGATGTACGCGTCGAGACCGTTCCCGATCCGCAGATCGTGAACCCGCGCGACGCCATCATCCGCATCACCTCGACGGCGATCTGCGGTTCTGACATCCATCTCTATGACCACATGATCCCGGGCATGAAGTCGGGCGACGTGCTCGGGCATGAGTTCATGGGCGAAGTCGTCGAGGTGGGCTCCGGCAACAAAAAGCTCAAGGTGGGCCAGCGGGTCGTCGTGCCGTTCGTGATCGCCTGCGGGAGTTGCTTCTTCTGCAAGAAGCAGCAATACGCCGCATGCGACAACTCGAATCCCGCGGACAAATCCGACCCGTCGGAGCTCGCGTACGGTTATCCGATGGCGGCGGCCTTCGGGTATTCGCATCTCACGGGCGGCTATGCGGGGGGCCAAGCCGAATACGCGCGCGTGCCCTATTCGGATGTGGGTCCGATCGTCGTGCCCGAGGGCATCGACGACGACCAGGTTTTGTTCCTCTCGGACATCCTGCCCACCGGGTGGATGGCCGCGGTGAACTGCGACATCGAACCGGGCGACGTGGTGGCCGTGTGGGGCTGCGGGCCCGTGGGCCTGTTCGCCATCCAGAGCGCGCTCGTACTCGGCGCGCATCGCGTGATTGCCATCGATCACCATCCCCGCCGCCTGCAGCTCGCACAGCAGTTGGGCGCCGAAGGGATCGACTACGAACGCGTCAACGTCCATGAAGCGCTGCAGGAACTCACGGGCGGCATCGGCCCTGACGCCTGCATCGACGCCGTGGGACTCGAAAGCCATGGCATGACGCCCGACAACCTGCTGGATCATGTGATGGTGAAAACCTTCATGGCCACGGACCGGATCCACGCGCTGCGCCAAGTCATCATGGCCACGCGCAAGGGCGGTCGCGTGTCGATCCCCGGCGTCTACGGTGGCATCGCCGACAAGTTTCCGATCGGTGCGCTGATGGAGAAGGGTCTGACTATCAAGAGCGGGCAGACGCATGTGCAGAAGTACATGCCGGAACTGCTCGATCTGATCCTGGAAGGCCGGCTGGACACCACCTTCCTCATCAGCCACCGGTTGGATCTCGAGGATGCTCCCGAGGGTTACGCGAACTTCAAGGACAACCAGAACGAGTGGACCAAGGTAGTGCTCAAGCCCCGCTCCGGCGCCGCGCGTCATTGAGGCAGGACTGGGACGTCGTCATCGCGGGTGCCGGCCCTGCTGGCCTGTCAGCGGCGCTCGTGCTGGGACGCGCCTGCCGGCGGGTCCTGCTCTGCGATACCGGCACGCCGCGGAGCTGGGCGTCGAAGGAGATGCATGCCTATCTATCGCGCGACGGCTTCCGGCCGGACCGCTTTCGAGACCTGTCACGAGCTGAAGTACTGAAGTATCCGGGCGTGAAGTTCGCGCCCGTCGAAGTCAAAGAGGCGCGGCGAAACGATTCCGCAATCGAAGTCGCCGTGGGAAAGAACACGGTCCGCACGCGCAAGCTGCTCATCGCCACGGGCGTGTACGACGTCGTACCGCGTATTCCCGGCATCGACGCGTTGTTCGGCCGGTCCGTATTCCAATGTCCCTACTGCGATGGCTGGGAGATGCGCGGCCAACGCGTCGCCGTGTATGGCCGGCGGCAGCGTGGATTCCAGATGGCGCGCGCCATGACCGCATGGGCGCGGGACATCGTGTTGTGCACCGACGGTCCTTCGCGATTCACGGCGGAAGAGCATCGCCAGCTCGAACGCAATGGGATCCGGACCGTCGAGAGTAAGGTTCAGGAGCTCATCGGCGCCCGCGGCCGCCTTCGCGCGGTGGTCTTCGAAGATGGTGAGCGCCTCGCGCGCGACGCGTTGTTCTTCGATACCCCCTCTCGCTCGCAGTCCTCACTGGCGACATCGCTGGGCTGCCGTTTCGGCCGCAACGGCGGTGTGCTTTGCGGGGACTACGAGGCCACGAGCGTCCCGGGCGTGTTCGTCGCGGGAAACATCATCCGCGACGTGCAGCTGTCCATCGTCGCGGCGGCCGAAGGCGCGCGAGCCGCGTTCGGCATCAACCGGGCGCTCACGCGAGAGGATTTCGAGCTGCGCGCCACGGGCCGGCGCCGCATCGAACATCCCGCCCCTATCGTCCACCCGGGTTGAGCTTCTTGAGCGCGCGCCGGAAATCCACGAGCGGCGGCAGTCCGGCGATCAGCGTCTCCAAGGGCAAGGGTTTGCGCGCGAGCCATACGGGGCTGTTGCGGAGCCACGGGACTTCCGCGTTGGCGGGGTCGCCCGTGAGGATCACCGTGGGCAGGCCCTGACCGATCAGGCGGCTGATCTCCTCGGCCACCTCCGTGCCGGTCCTGTCGGAGCGCAGGTGATAGTCGACGATCAACACATCCAGCCGTTCGCCGCATTCGGCCGCATGGGCCAGCGCATCCGCCGGATTGCTGGCGTCGCGCACCTCGAACCCCGCGTCGGCCAGCAGCGTGGCGGTGGCGATGCGCGCGTCATCATCATCTTCGACATGGAGCACGAGACCCGGTGACGCATCGGCGTCTTCATTCGTTTTCATCGGGCTCAAAACTACCAGCACGCCGCAGCTCTTGCATCACCAACTGAGAATGCTTCGCAACGGTTGTGAGAGCATCCTCACTCGGGTTCTCACGATCGTTGATAGGAGCGGCTCGACCGTGCGTTCATCATGGGGTCCTCATCGGAGGAAAGACACATGGCAAGAGCAAAGTCGAAGTCCAAGTCGAAATCGAAATCCGCCAGCAAGCCGCAAGCGAGCAAGCAACAGGACGCCATCGCCCTGCTCAAGGCCGACCATCGCCAGGTGGAAGAGTGGTTCGAGCAGTTCGAGAAGGCTCGCGACGACAATCGCAAGCAGACGCTGGCCACCAACATCTGCAACGCGCTGAAGGTGCACACGCAGATCGAGGA